>CAIWVX010000370.1 GCA_903916205.1 uncultured beta proteobacterium | reverse complement strand
CCTTAAAGATGAGATCTGAAATCAGGGGAGAATTGAGCATAATTTCAATGGCGGCCACACGGCCTTTACCGTCTTTTTTGGGTAGCAGCCGCTGCGAGACGAGGGCACGCAGGTTAAGCGAAAGATCCATCAATAATTGTTGACGACGTTCTTCCGGGAAGAAGTTGATAATCCGGTCAATGGCCTGGTTGGCGCTATTGGCATGAAGTGTCGCTAGGCATAAATGGCCGGTTTCCGAGAAGGCGACGGCATAGTCCATGGTTTCGCGATCACGAATTTCGCCCATCAAGATCACGTCAGGCGATTGGCGCAAGGTGTTTTTTAGGGCCGCGCCCCAAGAGTCGGTGTCGATGCCGACTTCACGTTGCGTGACGATGCAGTTTTTATGTTCGTGGATAAATTCGATTGGGTCTTCGATCGTGATGATGTGGCCGTAGCTGTATCTGTTGCGATGATCGACTAGGGCGGCGAGCGAGGTAGTCTTGCCCGCGCCCGTTCCGCCCACGAAAATGACCAAGCCGCGCTTGGTCATGGCGATGTCTTTCAGTACGGTGGGCAAACCCAGTTCGTCGAGCGTCGGTATCGTCATGTTGATGAGGCGACAAACCACACCGACTCGACCTTGCTGCATCATGGCATTGACCCGAAAACGGCCAATCCCCGACGGCGAGATGGCGAAGTTACATTCTTTCGTGGATTCAAACTCAGCCGCCTGTCGGTCATTCATGATCGAACGCGCTAAGTCAGCGGTATGCTGAGCGCTGAGTAACTGGCTGGATAATGGGGTGATCCGGCCATCGACCTTAATGGCCGGCGGAAAATTGGCCGTAATGAAGAGATCTGATCCGTTTTTTTGCGACATGAGCCGCAGTAGGTCGTGCATAAATTTTAGCGATTGATCACGTTCCATAACTAACTCCATGTTCTGGATGCTTCTACGCACCCGGGAATGCATCCTTATTGGCGGCTTTGCTGCGGGCCTCACTGGCAGAAACAAGGTTGCGGCGAACCAGTTCGAGCAGGTTTTGGTCGAGGGTTTGCATACCCAACTGTGCGCCAGTTTGGATAGCCGAATACATCTGCGCCACCTTGCTTTCGCGGATTAAGTTGCGGATAGCCGGGGTGCCGATCATGATCTCGTGCGCCGCCGTTCGCCCCAAGCCATCCTTGGTCTTGAGCAGCGTTTGTGAAATGACGGCGCGCAGTGATTCGGAAAGCATTGAGCGCACCATTTCTTTTTCGGCGGAGGGAAAGACATCAATAATACGGTCAATGGTTTTAGCCGCGCTTGACGTGTGCAAAGTGCCAAGCACCAAATGCCCGGTTTCGGCCCCGGTGAGCGCGAGTCGGATGGTTTCAAGGTCGCGCATTTCGCCGACTAAAATGACATCAGGGTCTTCTCGCAAGGCCGAGCGCAAGGCATTGGAAAACGATTGGGTGTGCGGTCCAACTTCGCGCTGGTTAATTAAACATTTTTTGGGTTCATGGACGAATTCAATCGGATCTTCGATGGTCAAAATGTGTCCGTGATGGTGCTCGTTGATGTGGTTAACCATGGCCGCAAGCGTGGTTGATTTGCCGGAACCGGTCGGGCCGGTGACCAGCACGATGCCGCGTGGGTATTCAGCAATTTCCTTGAAGACTCTGGGACAGTTGAGGTCTTCAAGCGACAGCACCTTGGAGGGAATGGTACGAAAGACGGCGGCAGAACCTCGATTCTGGACAAAGGCATTGACGCGAAAACGGGCCAGATTGGGTATTTCAAAGGAAAAATCGCACTCCAGCGTTTCTTCGTAATGCTTACGCTGACCATCATTCATGATGTCATAGACCATGGAATGCACATCCTTGTGCTCCATGGCCGGGAGATTGATACGGCGAACATCGCCGTGTACGCGGATCATCGGCGGTAGGCCGGATGACAAGTGCAGGTCTGAGGCTTTATTCTTAACGCTAAAAGCCAGTAGCTCGGTGATATCCATCTCGGTCTTCCTCGGGGGTGGCTGGGCTGGGTGCTATACTTCAAAGCCTCTCGGCGACATCTGAATATGACTACAATTTCTGCTAACCTGCAAGCCGTTCATGCACGCATTGATGCGGCTGCACGCAAGTTTGGACGCCATCCAAGCGAAATCACTTTGCTCGCCGTCAGCAAAACTTGGCCCGCGTCTGATGTGCGTGAGGCGGTCGCTTCGGGGCAGCGAACCTTCGGCGAAAACTATGTGCAGGAAGCGCTCGGAAAACGGATCGAACTGGCTGATCTTGGCCTTGAATGGCATTTTATTGGGCCGCTGCAACGCAATAAAACACGCCTAGTGGCAGAGACTTTTGATTGGCTTCATACCCTAGATCGGTTAGACATTGCCGAGCGTTTATCGGCACAGCGCCCTGATTCACGCCCGCCGATGCAGGTCTGTTTGCAGGTAAATATCAGCGGCGAAAACACTAAAAATGGCGTCGCACTGGCCGAGGTTAACGCCTTGGCACAGCAGATTGCCGCTTTGCCACGCTTGACACTGCGCGGTCTGATGGCGATTCCTGCGCCGCAGGAAGACGAGGCGCAACAGCGCGACGCCTTTCGCCAATTACGTGAAGCTTTTTTGCAACTGAACAACAACGGGTTGCAACTCGACACGCTTTCAATGGGCATGTCGCATGATCTTGAAGCGGCTATCGCCGAGGGCGCAACGCTGCTTAGAATTGGCACGGCAATTTTTGGGAACAGGAAAAATAAATTATGAAAATTACATTCTTAGGTGGCGGAAACATGGCGAACGCCTTGATCGGCGGGATGCTAAATACCGGCTTTTCGGTAGACGCTATGGCGGTGATCGAAATCGGCGCCGAGAACCGTGCGCGACTAGAACATCAATATGGTGTCCGTTGTTATGCGGACGCCACCAGCGCGGCACTCAATTGCGATGTTTTGCTGCTGGCGGTGAAGCCGCAGCAAATGCGCGAGGCATGCGCCTCGTTGTCAACCCATCTGCATCAGCATCTGGTGATTAGTATTGCGGCGGGTTTACGTCTGTGTGATTTGTCTCGCTGGCTAGGCGGCTACGATAAATTAGTCCGTGCCATGCCCAACACGCCGGCCATGATTGGCGCAGGCGTCACCGGATTATTTGCTCTGCCGAGTGTTTCCGAGTCCGAACGTCGGTGTGCCGAAGGTGTTTTGCAGGCGGTGGGAAGTACGTTGTGGGTGGCTGACGAAGGTCAAATTGATGCGGTAACGGCGATTTCAGGCAGCGGCCCGGCCTATGTTTTTCTGTTCATTGAAGCCTTAGAAAAGGCGGCAACGGATCTGGGTTTTAGTCCGGGGCAATCGCGCCAACTGGCGCTTGAAACCGTCCTCGGAGCCGCTAAACTAGCGGCCCAGTCGGACGAACCCGCCAGCGTCTTGCGCGAGCGAGTGACCTCCAAAGCCGGCACCACTGAAGCCGCTTTACTGACCATGGGTGAACGTGGCGTCAAGGAAGGTATTGTGGCCGGTGCTCTGGCCGCCTATGCCCGCAGCGGCGAGCTGGGCGAAATTCTGGGCAAGGACTGAAATGATTGCACAAGCGGCCTTATTTCTGATTGATACGCTGACCGGTTTTCTCACGTTCTTGCTGCTGTTGCGTTTTTATATGCAAGCTTTCCGGGTTTCTTTTTCCAACCAGATTGGGACTTTTGTTCTACAACTCACCCATTGGCTGGTGATACCTTTGCGTCGCCATATTCCCGGCATTTCCAAACTGGATCTAGCCACCCTGCTCGCGGCTTATGTGCTGCAAATCATCTTGCTGCTGGCGACGTTTGCCCTGCGCGGTGGCTTGGTCTTGATGGGACTGGAGGGTTTGATCATTCTGGTGCTTTGGCAGGCGGTGCTGGCTACGCTACGCTTTAGTCTATATCTGTTGATTGGCGCACTATTGCTCCAATCCGTTTTGTCTTGGGTTAATCCTTTTTCTCCGCTGGCACAGCCGATTTCACAATTGACGCAGCCCTTCCTGAACCCGATTCGGCGCTTCATTCCGCCGGTATCCGGTATTGATCTGGCTCCGCTGGCGGCCATCCTTTTGGCGCAACTCATTCTGATTTTTGTCTGACGATGGTTTGGCTGCGCGAAAGTGCCGGGCATTCGACGCTGACCTTGCATATTCAGCCGGGAGCGAAAAAAACGGAAGTAACTGGCCTATACGGTGATGCGCTAAAAATCCGGCTAGCCGCTCCTCCCGTCGATGGTAAAGCCAATGCCGCGCTGATTGATTTTGTAGCGCAACGTCTGGGGGTGTTGAGATCTTCGGTTAGCCTGAAAAGCGGCCTGACTTCGCGGCGTAAGGTGCTTGAAATCAGCGTGCCGGTCACCGATATTCGCCAACGTCTGTTGGGTGCCAGCGGAATTTGATGCAATGGCTAGAAACTACAGGCTACGGTAGAGCGCCTCATAGTGTTCTGCTGCATCATCCCAAGAAAAATTCTGCTGCATCGCCCGGCGTTGCATCTGTTTCCACAGCCCTTCATGGCGATAGAGCGTGCAGGCATCGAGAAGGCGAGCCGTGAGCGCATGACGAGCCGGATCGTCAAAAACAAAGCCCGTTGCCCGGTCTGACTCAAGATTTTTAGGCGTGGCATCAATGACCGTATCGGCCAGACCCCCGACGCGACGTACCAGCGGTAGCGTTCCATAACGTAAGGCATAAAGCTGCGTCAGGCCGCAAGGCTCAAAACGGGAGGGCATTAGGAGTACATCGGCCCCCGCAATAAAACGATGCGACAAGCCTTCGTCATAACCTATATTGACGGCAACGTGCTCCGGGTTGGTCAAGATCAAGATCCTTCTCGGCTGTCACACAAGAGGCCACGATTACCTCAATGTCTCTTATTTAGACCACGATTACCTCAAGGTCTCTGATTGGAATAGTATCTTCAACGAGAACACCAATCGATGTGCTGAATG
>CAIWVX010000369.1 GCA_903916205.1 uncultured beta proteobacterium | reverse complement strand
TCGATTTCTTCTTCAGGGAAATCAAGGGTGGCTTCGACGAGCGCCCGCAATTCCGTTAATTGCGTAAGGAGTAAATTGATTTCCTGGGAGAATTCACCTTGCAAGGAACGAATGGCACTGCGTGCGGCGATGGCGGTTGACGCATCAATTAAATCAACAACGGCTTCGGCCTGAGTTAGATCGAGTTTCCCGTTAAGGTAGGCCCGTCGGGTGAATTCGCCGGGTTCAGCCAAGCGCGCTCCCAGTTCCATACACCGCGCAAGCAGCATTTGCATAACTACCGGGCCGCCGTGTCCTTGTAATTCCAAGACATCCTCGCCAGTAAAAGAATGCGGTGCGGGAAAGTAAAGCAGCAGTCCGGTATCAATGCATCGGCCATCGGCTTCGCGAAATGCCGAGAGCGTGGCGACGCGAGCACGTAGATTTTTACTGCCGAGGGCGGTGGCGAATGCTTGGAGTTGATGCCCAGAAACACGGACTACACCGACACCACCACGCCCGGAAGGCGTCGCGATGGCGGCAATCGTGTCAGACCTTGGCGTCGTTGGCGGCTTGTCCGCCACGTTCGATCATCCGGGTAATCTGCCATTGCTGGGCAATTGACAGCGTGTTATTGACCACCCAGTAGAGAACCAGACCGGAGGGAAACGAAAAAAACATGAAGCCGAAAATGAAAGGCATGGCCATCATGACTTTGGCTTGAATCGGATCGGGCGGTGTCGGGTTGAGTTTGGTTTGGATCAACATGGTAATGACCATGATGATCGGCAACGGGCCAACCGGGATATTGATTAAGGGGATGACGCCAAACAGCGAGTCAGGCACCGATAAGTCGGTAATCCACAGTAACCAAGGCGCACCGCGCATTTCGACGGCACCCAGCAAGGCCCAGTACAACGCGATGAACACGGGAATCTGAATCAATATGGGCAAACAGCCGCCGAGGGGATTGATTTTCTCGGTTTTGTAGAGCTTCATCATTTCGGCGTTCAGTTTTTGTTTGTCGTCGCCAAAACGTTCTTTCAACGCCGCAAGCCGAGGAGCAACGGTACGCATTTTGGCCATTGATCGGTAACTGGCCGCAGACAACGGGAAAAAGATTAACTTGATGCCAATGGTCAGCAGGACAATTGCCCATCCCCAGTTTCCAACAAACTTGTGAATGACTTCAAGGCACCAGAAGATCGGCGCGGCAACGATGGTCAGCCAGCCATAGTCAACAACCAAGGGCAAGCCGACAGCGCCAATTCCGCCTTCAGCCGTCGATTTTGCTAAGAGATCGAGACTCGCCTGAATTTGCGGGCCGGCATACAGCGAAACGGATTGGCTAATTTTGGCCCCCGGCGCCGCAACCGGGGTCGGTACGATTACGCCCGCAACGACCGCTGGTTTGTTGCCCCCCTCCAGCTTACGGACATAGAATTCACGCGACTGGTTTTCTTGTGGAATCCAGGCCGAAACAAAATAGTGCTGAACCATACCAATCCAGCCGTTATCGGCTTTTTTGGCAAATTTAGCTTTATCTTTTTCAATATCGTTGAAATCGACTTTCTGGAATTTTTCTTGTTCGGTATAGAGCGCAGGGCCAGTGAAGGTGCTGACCATGCTGTTTTCGCCAGCGGGCGATTCAGTGTCGCGCTGAAGTTGGTAATAGGCATGAGCCGTAATTTCTTTTTGTCCACCATTATCAATTTCATAGCTGACGTTAATCAGGTAGCTGCCACGGGTAAAGGTGTAAATTTTGCTGACCTTGATGCCGCCAACGACGGGCGCGTCAAGGCGTACTTTCAAGGTGTTTGCGTCGGGGGATAGCTCTCTGTTTCCACGCGAAACGCTAAAGATTGTTTTGTGATTGGGGAGCCCATCGCCAATCAAACCGCTTTGCGCTAAGTATTGATGCTTGGCTTCAAAAAGCGAGAACACCGTGTCACCGGCTTCGGACGCTTTATAGTTGGTTAAAGCGAGGCCGACAATATCGCCGCCTTGAGTTGAAATATCAGCCACAAAAAGATCTGTTTTGATGCTGACTACATTACCTTTTGAGGCAACGACCGGCCCCGTAGCCGAAGTCGGTACGGGTGAGGCGACCGGAACGCGCTGAACCGAAGGTACCGGAACCGGCGATCCATTAGCCGCCACAAGCGCAGATTGAGCCACTTCAACCTTAGGTTGGTTGTATTTTTGCCAAGCATCCCAGAGTAAGAACAGGGAGAGAGCAAAAACAATCAAAAGAGTCAGGCGTCGGTTATCCATGAAAAGCCTATACAGTGAGTGCTCAAGGCACTGGGTCAAAGCCACCCGAATTCCAAGGGTGGCAACGGAATATACGTTTAAGGCCAAGACTTAACCCTTTGAATGCACCGAACTTTTCAATAGCCTCAGCGGTATATTCGGAACAACTTGGGAAAAATCGGCAATGGTGACCTAACAGGGGACTGATCCCTAATTGGTAGAGTCGAATTAGTCGCTGCAGCAGCATTTTCATCGGTTCAACGCTGGGGTAAGGTCATTTTACTCAGCAAGCCTTGAATTTCATCCCCAAGCGCTCGCCGATCAAGAGTTTTCGGTTTGTTCGCCAATCGTAAAATTAGATCGCGTGAAGGCAGCAGTCTCCGCATTAAACGAAAATTCTCACGAGCCAATCTGCGGACTAAATTTCTATCGACCGAACGTCGTAGC
>CAIWVX010000368.1 GCA_903916205.1 uncultured beta proteobacterium | reverse complement strand
TTATGCAGAATAAACCGTAGAGGGAGCCATGAAGCGTCAGGCCGCCGCACCCCAAAAACCGCCTCCTATTCCTAAGGAACGGTCCATCCTGTTTGCGAAATTTCCGCCCGGACAGGTGGCGGAGGCGGCCGATTTTCTCGCGCCGATGGCGCTTGTGAAAATAACCCCGAACACCGAGCGCCGAGCCGTCGACGTGATTTATGACCTGCATCAACATTCGCTCGAAGAACTCGAAACGGCCCTGACTGAGCACGGTTTCCACCTTGACAACACGCTGCTCAGCAAGCTGATGCGGGCTTTGATTTATTACGTTGAAGAGACCCAATTGCATAACCTTGGGGCGCCCATACGGCTCATCAAAAAATCCCAGAACGAAGCCTATACCCACGCTTGGGAGCGACATCCGCACGGCGATCACGACGACACGCCACCGGAATGGCGCGAATACAAATAGCTCAAATCGCTCAAATAAAACTTTTTTCTCCGCGTCCAGCCGCACGATGACCGACGAACAACTGCTCCGTTACAGCCGTCACATCCTGCTCGACGAAATCGGCATTGAAGGCCAGGCGAAAATTATCCGCGCCAAGGTGTTGATCATTGGTGCCGGAGGGCTGGGTTCACCGGCGGCGCTTTATTTGGCCTCGGCGGGCGTCGGTCACCTCACCCTAGCCGACGGCGACACCATCGATTTGACTAACCTCCAACGCCAGATACTGCACACCCAAGAGCGCGTCGGGCAGTTAAAGGTGCGCTCTGGGCAAACCGCATTGTCGCAGCTCAATCCACAGATTATCGTCGAACCGATTAGCCAGCATCTGGCCGGAGAAGCCCTGGCGGAACAGGTTGCCAGCGCTGACGTGGTCCTTGATTGCTGCGACAATTTTGCCACCCGCTACGCCGTCAATCAGGCTTGCGTAACTTATCAGACGCCACTGGTTTCCGGGGCCGCCATTCGTTTTAGCGGTCAACTGGTCGTCTTTGATCCCCGCCAACCCAACTCACCGTGTTATCACTGCCTGTTTCCCGACGGCCAAAATGTCGAGGAAACACGCTGTGCGGTCATGGGCATTTTTGCCCCGCTAACGGGCATTATCGGAGCCAGTCAGGCGGCAGAAGCCCTCAAAATAATCAGCGGGGCAGGACAGCCGCTGATCGGTCGCCTGCTACTTCTTGACGGTCTGAGCATGGAATGGCGTAGCGTGCAATTCGCCAAAGACCCGACGTGCACGGTGTGCGGCAACGAGGCTAAAAACCGGCTGAAATAATCACGGCAGCGCATTTTCTCGGCGACATCTTCGTCGCTCACAAGCCCGATCAAGCCCCGTCGGTTGGCAAACGCGGGTGACTCAACCGTGTGAAAAAATCAAAATCCACCGCAAAGGCGCAAAGAAAACGCCAAGTAACCCCTTGTTAAAAGCTTTTCTTTGCGACGCCTTGGCCGCTTTGCGCCTTTGCGGTGGACGTTAGCCCGTCGGTTTGCAAACCAGCGGGCAGGCACA
>CAIWVX010000367.1 GCA_903916205.1 uncultured beta proteobacterium | reverse complement strand
TGTCTTCCGTCGGAGGGGTGCCTCAATTTTGCTTTTGCAACTCTCCCCCGAGCGCTTCAAGCAAATCCTTGAGCAAATGGGCTACTTCGCCAGTCATCAACGTAAAATCGATGTCGAAACGTTCATCGGCGTTTTCGCTTTGGCTGTCGGCTTGCTCTTTGATTATGTCGAGGAAACTGAGTCGCGTGGTTTGTAGTTTTTAGTTGTGCTGGAATGAAATACGGTCAGCCCAAGTCATCGCCAGTCGAGTGACCACTTTACCGCTGGCAATATGCTGGCGGATTTCGTCGCCTTCCAGCGTATGTTTGGCATAACGCACCGTCGCATTTTCTGCCGAACGAAGTTCGAGATCCTGATCAATCGTGAAGCCCGACGGCGCTTCTGTGGCGGCAATCCAGGCGGTCATGGCGGAAGAGGGGGATTGCGTGACGTGCAGCACTTTAGCGGGGAGACCCTCAACTGATTGGCGCAAATGCTCAAGAAATTCTTCGGCTTTTGCCGGCGAGGCGGCGTCGATCACTAGCCAGCCATTGATTGGATCGATCCAGCCAAAGGTTGTCCGGCGATTGATGAAGGCCCGAGGCAACAGTTCGAGGGTAAGCGACTCACGGATGTCACGCATTTCTTTGCGACCAACCCGGCGGCCTTCGTTTGCTTCAATGGTTTTTGCCCGTTCGTGGGCAAAGTGTTTAACGACTGAAGCGGGGAGCAGCTTTTGTTCAACGCCGAGCGCCAGTAACCACTGCCGATTAACACTGTGCACTAGCGTTCCGCTAGAGCAGGGCGGAACCCAGCCGATAGACTGCGAATCCGTTGCACCACAGGACGGTAAGAGGTTCTTAGAAAGATCCTCTTCAAGTTTTTCGGCGGTGTTTGCCCAATGAACAGGCAGACGATAAAGCTGAAGGTTTTTGAACCACATGGCGACTAACTCAAAAATGGGGGGATTATAGGACGGAATGTGAGGCGTGTTAGTCTCAATTTAAGCCTTCTGATGCACTTGATTTGCCGGAAGTATTGAATCAGTTAGGCGGTGTAGTTCATAATACGGCCATGAATGAATCTCTAGCTATTGATCCGCGTCGCCGGATTCGCGAACTTCAGGCCATCCCCGAGCGGGATCGTACGGATGAACAGTGGGATGAGTTGAACGAACTCGAAATCCGCACCGCACCGGGAAACAGGGAGTCTGACCGATCTTCGGATCGTCTATTGGATCGCCAGCCCGATAAACGTCAGGGGCAAAATGGGCAACCTCGGCGTCCGAATCAAGGCCCGCGTATCAATGGACCAAGGCAGGATTCCCGTCCGCCACAGCCAGGACGCTCCTCGCAGGAACGACGCGTCCCACAAGAGGGTCGGCTGCCGCAAGACGGCCCTCCACGCCAAGAGGGTCGTCCGCCGAAACGCCAACACCGGCGGCCAAAACGTCCTTCGGGTGAAATGCAAGAGATGGGCAACAACGGCAATCAAGCGAACACCGATAGCACTGGCGCTGATAGTAGCAACGCCAGAAACACGGAAAACACTGGCGAATAGTGGCTTGCGGTTTCGTCCAGCCGATGATTCCAGCCGGGACACTAAAGCGGACGGCAAAATTCCGGCATTAATCCCCTTTATTCCGAGGACTCTCCATGCAAATGACCGACATCCCATTCGGCATTACCGACTGGTCGACCATTGAGCCTACAGAACACAAAGGCGAAAGGGGCGTGGCTTATTGGCGGACTCAGAACTTTGGAAAAATACGCGTTCGCTTTGTTGAGTACACCCCTGGCTATCTCGCAGATCATTGGTGTGCAAAAGGCCATATATTGCTATGCACTGAAGGCGAACTAAATACCGAGCTTGAGGATGGTCGAAAATTCGTTCTTACGACGGGCATGAGCTACCAAGTGGCAGATCACGCTGAATCTCACCGTTCCTCTACCGCCGTTGGAGCAAAACTCTTTATCGTTGATTGAACAAAGCTGTTTTCCGATTTATAACTGCATCGGAAATGAAATTGGAATACGCCACTAAGCGATAGAGTCACGCC
>CAIWVX010000366.1 GCA_903916205.1 uncultured beta proteobacterium | reverse complement strand
CATTACTCGGAAACATACCAAGATGTTTGTGTCCGGGCGATTCGCGGCGACATTTTGGCAGACAAATTTTTTAAGCCGTGGACGCCAGAGTACATTAAAAATTACAGCCCGTCGGTATCGGCAAAAGAACGTCGTCAGCGGTTTAGGAAAGGTATCTCATCTGGATATGTAGAGACACACGGATCTTTGATTTTGCAAATTAAAAACGGAATAGTCAATGAAAGATATGACAAAATTCTTGCGCAGTTTAATGGCGAATAGGGCCAATGATTAAATTTGCTGAATTTTTTGCAGGTGTCGGGCTTGTCCACGAAGCGCTGTCCGAAAATGGATGGGAATGTTTGTGGGCAAACGACATCTGCAATGATAAGCGCTCAACCTATGTCGCAAATTTCGGTGATTCAGCGTTTCGCCTAGGTGACGTTTGGGATTATGTCAAATCTCCAGAAACCATTCCAGACCAGTGCTTCTTATATACAGCTTCGTTTCCATGTACTGACATGTCGCTGGCAGGGGCAAGAAAAGGTTTGACTGGGAAAGAGTCGGGCACTCTTCATGCCATTCTAGAAATCGTCAGACAAACAACAAAAGGGGAATCATCCTTATTTGATAATGCTTGAAAATGTTCAGGGTTTTTTGACATCAAACCACGGAGCCGATGTTGTTTTTACCGTACAGGCACTAAACAATCTTGGCTATGTTGTCGATTTAATAGAGTTGGACGCTGTTTACTTCACACCACAGAGTCGCCCAAGAGTTTTTCTGTTCGCCAGTCGAATTGAAATCGCTGATCAAGTTATGAGCCTCAAGAATGAGCACAATATTCTAGATTCTTGGTGGAGCATTTTCGATAGTAATCCGCAATTAAGAACGCCACGGATAAGAACATTAAAGCTAACGGTCATTTAAAGTGGGGCGCGTTCAACATACCTCAGCCCCCCCTAAGAACGAACGCACTAAACGACATCATTGAAGTCAATCTCAACAACACCCCCGACGCTTGGTGGAATAAAGACAAGAAGGACTACCTGTACTCGCAGATGAGCGCTTTACATAGAGAAATTCTTGGAGAGTTGATAAGCAAAGACAAAGACTCATATAGCACCGTATATAGAAGAACTCGTGAAGGCGCTTCATGTGCTGAACTTAGAACAGACGGGGTAGCCGGCTGTTTACGAACACCGAGAGGTGGTTCGAGTAAACAAATAGTTATTCGTGCAGGATTTGGTCGCTGGTCAACTCGATTACTGACACCAAGGGAATACGCTAGACTCCAAGGTGTCGGCGATCATTTCATACTGCCCGAAAACGCAAATCAAGGTTATTTTGCAATGGGTGATGCCGTATGTGTTCCCGCCATTAAATTCATTTCAAACCACATTATCACGCCCGCCTACAAGAACGTCTTCTCAAATTGACAGGCTCCATACGTCCATGCAGAATGATCAAGCGTTTTCTTAACTCCTCGCTTTCATTGTCTCTAATCTCTCGCCAATACTGCGTTTCCAGCTCGGAAGCCAGTGGGCTTAATCAAAGGTAATTCTCATGACGCAGCGTGTTGCTTTAGTTACGGGCGCTATGGGCGGGCTCGGTACGGCGATCTGTCAGCAACTGGCCACAGCGGGGCATAAGGTGGTTGCGGCCTACCGCCCGGAATTCGATAAACCCGATAAACCGGAGGTGTGGAAAAAGAAAATGGCCGAGGCCGGTTTCAAGGATTTTGTTATTGTTCCCGGCGATGTAACGAATTACGAGGCGTGCGTGGCGATGGTTGCCGAAGCCGAGAGCAAAGCGGGGGCTATTGATATTCTGGTCAATAATGCCGGTATTACGCGAGATCGGCTGTTTGCCAAAATGCAAGCCGATCAATGGGACGCCGTAATCTCCACCAACCTGAGCAGTCTTTTCAATATGACGAAACAGGTGTCCAGCAAGATGGCGGCACGAGGATGGGGGCGCATCATCAACATTTCTTCGATCAACGGCGTCAAGGGGCAGGCCGGTCAAACCAACTATTCAGCGGCCAAGGCCGGGGTCATCGGCTTCAGCAAAGCGCTGGCGGCTGAGTTGGCCGCCAAGGGAGTCACCGTCAATGTTATTGCGCCCGGCTATGTGGCGACGAATATGGTTATGGCCATCAAAGCGGACGTGCTGCAAAGCATTATTGATTCCGTGCCCATGAAACGACTGGCTCGTCCTGAAGAAATCGGCGGCGCTTGCGTCTACCTAGCTTCAGACCTCGCCGGTTTCATGACCGGAGCAACTATGAACATCAATGGCGGTCTGTATTATCAGTAATCGCGTTTTTGCCTACTTTCGGCCTAATCTCTACCTAGTGTTATTCCGAGTCCTGATAACCATATAAGAATCGAGTATTTCTCAGACTGATCGACCGTTGATAGATTAGGCTCCTCGTGCGATAGATCGTACTTTTCACTAAGTCGCTCACTCAAACGGCGTCCTTCATGAGCGAAAACAACACTTTTCATCCGAACCTGACAGGAGAATAACCATGACCATTGCCAACAGCGTAACCGACCTGATCGGCAACACCCCTCTGGTGCGCATCAACCGACTGAATGAAGGGGCCGGAGCGACCATTGTCGCCAAACTTGAATTCTTCAATCCGGCCCACAGCGTTAAAGATCGGATCGGCGAAGCCATGATTTCAGCCGCCGAAAAAGCCGGTCAGATCAAGGCGGACACGATTCTCGTCGAACCCACCAGCGGTAACACCGGCATCGCCTTAGCGATGGTTGCTGCGGCTCGCGGCTACAAAATTGTGCTGACCATGCCAGAAACGATGAGCAAGGAACGCCGCGCCCTACTCCGCGCCTTTGGTGCCGAATTAATTCTCACGCCAGGCCCCGAAGGCATGGGCGGAGCCATCAAAAAAGCCGAAGATCTTGCCGCTTCAGACCCCCGCTACCTGTTGCTACAGCAATTTAAAAACCCTGCCAATCCGGCCATTCATCGCCAAACCACTGCAGAAGAAATCTGGCGCGACACCGATGGGCAAGTCGATATTTTGATTTCAGGCGTCGGCACCGGTGGCACGATCACCGGCATTAGCGAAGTCATCAAGGCTCGCAAGCCCTCCTTCCAGGCGATTGCAGTTGAACCAGACGCCTCGCCGGTACTTTCTGGCGGGCCGAAAGGGCCGCATCCGATTCAAGGCATCGGCGCGGGTTTTGTCCCGGATGTGCTCAACGTTAACATTTACGACGAAGTTATCCGCGTCAAAAATGAAGACGCCTTTGCCTTTGCCCGCCGCGCCGCGCGCGAAGAAGGATTACTCGTCGGCATCTCGTCAGGGGCCGCTTTATGGGCCGCCACGAACGTCGCCAAACGCCCAGAAAACACCGGAAAACTAATCGTTGTGATCATTCCGTCCTTTGGCGAACGCTACCTAAGCACGGCGCTCTTTGCCGATTTAGTCGACTAATTTGCCCGCCCTCGACAAGGGCAAAGAAAACGCGCCAGTCACTTGGCGCGTTTTCTTTTCTCAAGCCAAAAATACAGGTTTGGAAATGAAGTCTAACAAAGCCGTAGAGGCTGTAGAATCACAGCACACCAATCACCACGCGACCATCACATTCAATGACCCCAACGATATTAGAACACCCGTGGATGGCCTTGGCTTTCTGTACGATCATTGCTCTGTTATGGATCGCGGCGGCCATACGTATCAAACGCGACCGGATCAAAAAACAGCGCGCCAAAATTGACCGCAGAAAAACACCAAGGACATCGCAAGACCGGCGCTGGAAAGCGCGGAATTGAACAACCCCGCAGCAAGCCGCGAGGAATCATACCCAAGAGATTAACGCTGCAAATTTTAATTCAGGTGCCGCAGCTAGATGCTATTCGTTACAAGCTGCCGGATGTCAGGTTCATCATCGTCGGGCAAGCCTAACTGGAATGCGTTGTGCGCCAAAAGGCTTGCCGAATCTGCCGAAATATCCAGAAATAGGGGTTTGGCAATGGGGGCAGTGGCCGTTCTCCGGCAGGTCGTAATGGCGAATGGTATGCCAGTCACGTTCAATCAGGGCGGCTTGGCAGTTGGGGCAGAAGGTAGTGCCGCCATCGGTGTCATGCACGTTACCCATGTACACATAGTTCAAACCGGCATCCATCGCCAGATGACGGGCATGAGTCAGTGTTGCCTGTGGTGTGCGTGGCAAATCGCCCATTTTCCAGTCCGGGTGAAAGGCCGTGAAATGCACGGGAACATCCGGCCCAAGTTCGCGGGCGACCCAGTTTGAGAGTGCCTTGATTTCGCCGCTTGAGTCGTTTTTGCCGGGAATCAGCAGGGTCGTAATTTCAAGCCAGCAGGCGGTTTCGTGATGAATATAGGCTAAACCATCAAGAACCGGCTGTAGCCGTCCGCCGCAAAGCTTGACGTAAAAATCGTCGCTGAAAGCTTTGAGGTCAACATTGGCGGCATCCATCACCGCGTAGAACTCTTTTGCCGGTTCCCGGTGGATGTAGCCCGCAGTAACCGCCACGGTTTTTATGCCGCGTTTATGGCAAGCCAATGCCGTATCAATGGCATATTCGGCAAAGATAACCGGGTCATTATAGGTGAACGCCACCGACTGCGCACCATAGGCTGCGGCAGCGCTGGCAATACCTTCTGGACTGGCCGCATCCATCAGGGTATCCATGTTTCGCGACTTAGAAATGTCCCAGTTTTGGCAGAACTTGCACGTCAGATTACAGCCGGCCGTACCGAAGGAAAGAATCGACGAACCGGGGTGAAAATGGTTGAGTGGTTTTTTCTCGATGGGATCAATGCAAAATCCCGATGAGCGGCCATAGGTGGTGAGAATCATCTGCCCGCCAAGGTTCTGGCGCACAAAACAAGCGCCACGCTGCCCCTCATGCAGTGTGCAGTCACGCGGGCAAAGGTCGCACTGTAATCGAGCCAGTTTGCCTTCTTCGTGCGGCAAGGTATGCCACCAGCGTGCCGGGTGACAGGCTTCAGGCGTGTTCAAATTTCTTTCCATTTTTGTACGCGGTAGCGAGCGAGGGTGATTGTTTCGTCCCAGAAATCCGCCGTCAAACCGGCCTTGAGTTTGAGTTGTTCGATGAACCGATGCGGGTCAGGCAATGACTCCCAAACCTGCGGTAGAAAAGTGGCTCGTCGACCGTTATGCGTCAGTATCAGTCCGTCAAGACCTGGGCGAAGACGGGCAATGGCATCGCTTTCATCAAGAAATTCGAGAGGTTCCGGGGGCTCGAGTAGCGAAACCTCAACACGGATATTGACAAATTCATCCGCTTTCAACGGGGTAAAACGAGAATCTCGAAAGGCCGCCGCTAAAGCATTTTCGCTCACATCGATGGCGAGTGGACGGTGGGCTTGAAGACTGCCAATGCAACCACGTAACTGGCCGTTTAGGGTCAAGGTGACAAAGGAAGCCGCAAGTTCTGCCAGTTTAGGATGCGCGGTGACGGCGCGTGCTTCTCGCTTAAAGGACGTGCCGATAGCGTTGCGGACGAGGGTCAGCAGGGTGAGTCCAAGCGGGTCAATCGACTCAGGGTGTTCTTTCTCAAAAAAGGCAAAGGCGGCATAACCAACAACGCGGCTGCGCTCGCCAGAAGCGTCGCCTGAATTACGTAAACGGATCAATTTTCCTTGCAGGCCGTGCTGGCGGGCCGCAAGCAACAGACCATTAACCGGAGAGGCTCCGCAAGCTTGGGTGTGACTGATGTCCGGGCCAAGATTGACAATTTGACGGGCGGTCTGCGTATCGATTTCCTGTGCCGCAACGTAAGGTAAATAATGCGAAAGGTCGGAACTAACCACGATCAGGGTTTCATCGCCACCCCACAGCCGTTCAAGCACTTCGGCAATTTGTTGCGGCGTGGCATGACCAACAACCAGCGGCACAAGCGAGAATTGGCTCAGCACAGATTGCAGGAAAGGCAGTTGTACTTCCAGCGAATGCTCCTGTGCATGGGCAGAATCATTAACCTCGATTTGCGCTAAATCCATCAATGCCGTGATGCTTGGCTGATCCAGTGGCACCTCACCCAAGGGGGTGGTGAAGGATAGGCAGGACGGCAGCGCGAGACCTTTAACAGCGACGCGGTGGGCGGGGCCGAGTAGCACAACACGGGTGATCGTCTGACGCCGTTTAGCCAGCGCGGCATACCCCTCGGCGGCAACTTGGCCGGAGTAAATGTAGCCCGCATGAGGCACGATAATGGCTTTCGCGTTTTCGCACAAAGCGTCGGGAACCTGGGTCAGCATCTGGGCTATTTCATGCGCAAGAACCGTAGCTGATTCTGGATAAAATCGCCCGGCCACAGCGGGGGAACGCGAGTTAGTGTTCATAGAGATACCTCCGCTGCCAATATATGAGAGTCGCGCAGACAAGGCAAGCGAGGCATTGCCAGCGAGTTTCCGCTAGAATTCATGGATGACACGTCATTTCGCTATTATTCCAGCCGCAGGCAGCGGCGCTCGTTTCGAGGCTGAAGTGCCGAAACAGTACCTCGATCTGCTCGGTCGTCCGCTCATTTATCACGCTTTGTCCCTCCTTTGTGCTTGCCCACAGATTGAGCGTGTGTGGGTCGTTCTGTCGCCCGAAGACCCGTGGTGGGCGAGCTTTGACTGGTCAACTCTGGGCAGCAAGTTGCAAGCTGTTTTTTGTGGCGGAGCAACGCGAGCAGAAAGCGTAGCCAATGGGCTTGAGGCCGCCGCCGGGGTTCTGGCCGACGATGACTGGGTTTTAGTCCATGATGCGGCTCGACCTTGCCTTTCGCAGGACATGCTTAACGCCTTGTTTGACGAGCTGGCTGACGATTCGGTGGGCGGAATTCTCGCAGTGCCGGTGGCCGATACCCTGAAACGCGCCGATGCGACCCAGCGGATTGAATCAACCGAGTCTCGCGATGGGTTATGGCAGGCACAAACACCGCAAATGTTTCGCTATGCCTTGCTGCGTGAGGCGTTAGCGTCAAACATAAATGTCACTGATGAGGCCGGAGCTATCGAATTAGCCGGTTTCAAACCGCGACTTGTACGCGCCGATGTAACCAATCTAAAGGTCACTTTTCCGGCTGATTTGCGTTTGGCGGAACTCATTCTTCAAGGGAGAAAACCATGATTCGGGTCGGACAAGGCGGCGATATTCATGCACTGGTAGCCGGTCGCAAACTGATTATTGGCGGCGTTGAAATTCCGCACGAACGGGGTTTGCTCGGCCATTCGGACGCCGATGTGCTGTTGCACGCGATCATTGACGCCCTGTTCGGCGCGGCGGGCTTAGGCGACATTGGCAGACACTTCCCGGATACAGAAGAGCGCTATCGCGGTGCCGATAGTCGGGTATTGTTGCGGGCGACACGGGATAAGTTAGTCCAAGCGGGATGGAGCATCGTCAATGTCGACTCAACGATCAACGCCGAACGGCCAAAAATGGCGCGGTATATCCCGCAAATGATTGCGTATATCGCGGCGGATTTACAGATCGCTGAAAACTGCATCAACGTTAAGGCCAAGACGGCTGAGAAACTCGGCTTTGTCGGTCGTGAAGAAGGCATTTCAACCGAAGCGGTGGTTCTTATCACTCGGAATGAACCACAATGACCTGTAATCACCTCAAAGGATATTTTTATGAACGTCGTTAATAAACCACCCACCCGCAAGCCCCAAGTGAAGCTTCCTGAGTGTTTAGTGAGCAACGTTCTAGTCCCCGGCACGCCCGAACAAAAAAAGGTAACCGGCGAAAAGCGCAAACGCTTGTCCAAAGCCTTTTTACGACCATTGGATAAAAAACTCAAACGCAGCGCCTTGGTTCGCGATACATTCGCCTTCCCTGAAGCGGAGTACGCCCACCTCGTTGAACTCAAAAAACGGCTATTGGCCGAGGGGGTGGATATTAAAAAGAGTGAGCTGTTACGCGCCGGTCTGGTTCTTCTTTCAACCCTTGACGATGCCAGCATGAAAGAGTTTCTGGCAAAAGTGCCTCGGGTTAGTTGAGTTTTTAATAACGACTCAGTGGCTCGTCAAGCCCACTTTCTTTTACCCCAAGCCCCTTCAGGGATACCGTCTCGAAAAGACTCGCATAGAAGCTTTCTATGCCGTGCCACCAACGGTTAGTCCATCAATTCGCAGGGTTGGTTGTCCCACGCCGACGGGTACGCTTTGGCCGTCTTTGCCGCAGATTCCGACACCGGGGTCAAGGCGCATTGTCGTTGCCGATTAGCGAGACCTGATTCATCGCTTCTGGGCCACTGCCGATGAGTGTTGCGCCCTTAATTGGCGAAATTACTTTGCCGTTTTCGATGAGGTAGGCTTCAGACATCGAGAAGACAAATTTGCCATTGGTGATATCGACTTGTCCGCCACCAAAGTTGACCGCGTAAACGCCTTTTTTTACCGATTGGATGATTTCCTCGACGCTCTTGTCGCCATTAAGCATTGTGGTATTGGTCATGCGCGGCAGGGGTAGGTGAGCAAAGGATTCGCGGCGACCGTTACCGGTGGGTGCCACGCCCATTAAACGGGCATTTAGAGTGTCTTGCATATAGCCTTTAAGGATGCCGTCTTCAATCAGCACGGTGCGTTCGGTCGGGTTGCCTTCGTCGTCGATATTGAGTGAGCCACGGCGGCCGGGGAGGGTGCCATCATCCACCACGGTGACGCCGTTTGAGGCCACGCGGCTACCTACTCGCCCGGCAAAGGTTGAACTGCCTTTGCGATTGAAATCGCCTTCCAGACCGTGGCCCACGGCTTCATGTAGCAAAATGCCTGGCCAGCCTGAGCCGAGCACTACGCTCATTGTCCCGGCTGGGGCCGGACGGGCCTCAAGGTTAGTCACCGCTTGATGCACGGCCTCACGCGCATAAGTACGTAATATTTCAGTGCTGAAATAGCTGTAATCGGTACGTCCGCCCCCCCCGGAAGAACCTTGTTCGCGCTGGCCGCCAGGGCCTTCGACGATGACGGTCAGTGACACCCGCACCAGTGGACGAACATCTGCCGCCAGTCGTCCATCACTCCCGGCGACGAGGATGACTTCGAATTCACCGGCGATATGCGCCATAACTTGAGTGACTCGCGAATCTTCGGCACGGGCATAGCTTTCGAGCTGCTCCAGCAACTTCACTTTGGCCGTGGCATCCAGCGAGGCAAGCGGGTCGAGCGGAAGATAAAGGCGATGCCCAGCTTTTTGAATCCGTTTTGCGGCGGCTTTGGCTTTGCGTTGCTGCCCGGCGGCGGCGATGGCGCGGACGGCTGAGGCGGCATCCGTCAGCGCCGGTAGACTGATGTCGTCGGAGTAGGCAAACGCTGTTTTTTCGCCGGAGAGGGCGCGTACGCCGACGCCTTCGTCAATATTGAAACTGCCCGATTTGACGATTCCTTCCTCAAGACTCCACGCTTCCGAACGACTGTATTGAAAATACAAGTCAGCGTAATCGACATCGTGCGCCATGATCGTGCCAAAGACCGTATTCAGATCGGCAACGTTCAGGCCATACGGCGTCAACAAGGTTTTTTGTGCCTGCGCGAGCAGGGTTTGAGCTTTTGCGGTCATTGATTTTCCGGTTCAGAAATTGACGAATTAAATCTAAAAAAGTTTGTAACTATTCAGGTGCTCATTAACCTCATTTACATCACCCGATGCTTAAGTGCTGGCAAGCTGGTACGTACTTCGGTAATTCGGGCATGATCAATATCGCCACACACCACGCCGATTCCTTTATCTTGACGCGCCAAAATTTCACCCCAAGGGTCAATTAGCATACTGTTACCATGCGTTTCGCGACCGTTCTCATGCTGGCCACCTTGAGCCACGGCCAGCACATAACATTGGTTCTCTATGGCTCGTGCGCGGAGTAAAACTTCCCAGTGCGCCCGTCCGGTGGTTTCGGTAAACGCGGCGGGAATAACCATCAGATCGACTTCGCCCAATGCGCGATACAGCTCGGGAAAACGCATGTCATAACAAATGCTTACACCGATTCGCCCGAAAGGCGTGGTAAAAGCCATCGGTTGCCCGCCTGCTTCAATCGTTGCGCTCTCGTTATAACGCTCCTTGCCTTTCTGGAATCCAAACAAGTGGATTTTGTCGTAACGCGCCACGCGCTCACCGTGCGGGTTATAAACCAGGCTGGAGTTAAGCACTTTGTCCGGCGAAGTGGCCATTAACGGCAGCGATCCTCCGACGAGCCAAATACCATGCCGCCGTGCCGTTTCGGCCAGAAATGTTTGAATCGGCCCGGTGCCATCCACTTCGCGCACGGCAATTTTGTCGCTTTCACGCAAACCCATAATCGGAAAATACTCTGGCAGGGCGACTAAGTCAGCCCCTTGGGCCGCCGCTTGGGCAATCAGCGTTGCGGCAACGTTGAGGTTCTCATCGACACGCGGGGTCGACACCATTTGCACCGCCGCAACACGGGCATTTTTAGTCCGTTGCGGCACGTCATTTTGCGGGAGAGTCATTGCCGCCTCCTGAGTTGGTCGTAATTGTTGGCAAGCGCGGCACGGTGGTCGTTGAATTGGCCGGCGATAAACCGGTGAGCTTCTCAACCTTGGGATCCTCCCAAGTTCCGGTGACGCGATAATCGAAACCGAACATCTGATTGAGTGGATTACGTAATATTTTATGCGCCAGCAAACTCGCCACCCCGACAAGCGGATTAACAATGGCGATACCGAGCGCCGCCGTACTGCCTAATTCGGGTTGAACATTAACATTCAATTGCTGGGTTTCGTGCTTGAGATCCGTCTCACCACGCATCACCACCCGCGCCGAGGTGCCATCAATCTGCAAGCGTTCGGTACGCATGACGCCGTTCAGCACATCGACCTTGCTAGAGATGTTGTCAAAGGCGAATCCTTCGCTGAAAACGTCTTTAAAATCCAGTGTTATCCGCCTTGGCAAACTTTGCAGACTAATCAGACTCAGCAGCTTTCCCGCTCCAGGCTCGAGTTTCAGAAACTGCCCCTTGCTGGCTTCAAGTTTGATTTCGCCATTTAGCGAAGCGTAATCGAGTTCAGTCGGCGCACCGTTCCAACCGAGACGCCCTTCAAGTTGTGCGCTGCCCGTGCGCACCGCACCGGGAAAGCCAAAACGCTCAAGTAATTTACCGACATCACTGCTATCAATTTTAAAGTCGAGTTGCGTATGATTTATTCCGTTTCCTATGCGCCAGTCGCCCGCACCCGTCAGTGTCCCAAACGGATTGATCGCCTGAATTTTGCTCAAACGCCACACTCCACCTTCGTTGCGTGCTTGTAGTTCCAGGCGACCGAAACGCCGCGCCCCGAGTGAAAAATCATCGGCCACGACATCAAGCGCAGGTAATTCCTTAATGGCGTCCCCGGCATCAAATTCGGATTCCGCCGGTTCAAGTGTTAGCTGTTTCAAGCGGGCGGTCAGCTTGCCGTTTCCGGCACTATCCCACAACAGATCGCCATTGGCTTGACGCGAATTTAGGCGGATTTTCCATTGCGTTGGGAGGGTTGAAATGCTCAGGTCAGCCTCGTTGTAATGTCGCCCAAAAAGTTTTAGATCGGGTGTTTTAATCGTGATCAAATCGGGCAGTGCGCTGGGCTTTGAACCGGCTTTATCGTCAGCCGCTACGTTAGCCGCTAGGCTCGTTACTTTTTCCCCGCTCTTTTCAGCCGACGCCGTGGGCTGAAAAGCCGTGCGCCAGGCATCGAGGTCTAGCTGTTTGGCCGTCACGCCCAGTGCCACACCCGAGGCCGGTAATACAAAAGGCTGACCGACGGCAATCGCCCCGCGCTCAGCCACAAAATTTTCGCCCTGTTTGCGTCGGATGAACTGCAATTTCATGGCGCTACCGAGCGAGGCCGAGAGTTGATCGCGCACGCTTGAGTCGATTTTTTCACCTTTGCGATTACTGACGAGCGGCAGCAATTTTTTCTCGAAATGGAAAGGCAGCGCTTCGCTAGCGGTTTTTTTGAAAGGCTCCGGCAGCGACGAACTTAAACCCACTAAACTCGAATCAACGATCAGATCGGCATTGCGCTTATTGACATGAATCTCGGCGCGATAAGCCGTAGACCCGGCCAAACTATTTAGCAGCGGTGAGTCGGATTGCTTGCGTAATTGCTCGATGTTAACTGAGCCACTGGTTGAGATCAGCAGCTTGCCCTCTTTTTGCAAACCGCCTTTGATCTTCAGCGGGCCGCCCAAAAAGAGGCCGGTAATTTCTGGCACGCGCAAATCGTTGCCGGAGAAATGCACGGCCCCATTAACCTGCCGAATCGTCGGAAGCGCACTATCCACTAGCACCTCGTTATTCTCAAAGTGGTAAGTGCCGTCTATTTTTGAATGGCCGAGTTGCGCTTCAGCCAGTGGAATCGCTAACGTCAGATCAAGGTGCCCGTTGCCGCTCGCACGCATCCCTTCCGTAAAGTGATCAATCCGCTCAGTCACCGGGCTGTGTTCGATAAAATTGAGGAACTCGGAGGTCGGCCCTCTGACCACACCGTTGACTTTGAGTAGCGAAATCGGCGCATCAAAATCGGGAATCTCTACCTGAGTGCCGCCGATTTGCGCCCCAAGAATCTGGCCGCGTTCGACATTGATGCTCATGCCGACCCCTTCAAAACGCAGATCGGCGTACACGTCGGTAATCTTCGGCCAGTCTTTACCGTAATCGAGCATGGCCTCTTGGGCTTTTACCGTCACCAGAAACTGCCCCTTGCGCTTGTCGAGAAAAGGAAAGTCGTCCAGCTTGCCTTTAAGCGTCAGCTTAGTTTCATTGGCGTGACCGGCCAACAAAGCGTCACGTAACCAATGCCGGGCATCGGCATTGACCGCGTGCGGCATATAGCGCCACACCGCCCGGGCATCACCCCGACTCAGCGCCGCCGTCAGGTCAATCTGGCCTGGCCCCTCTCCGGTATAACGGTACGTGCCTTGTGCCGATCCGGCGGCCTCCGGCCCGGCAAACTCAAGGCGCGACAATTCGGCATCCAACACCCCTTTGTTGATCTTCCATTTAATGTCGGCATTGAGTTGATCCAACTCAATCAGCGGCTCAGGAAAGACGCGGGGAAGGTCGATGCTCAAGGCGTGTGAGCGCAGCATGACGTTGCCCCCTTTTTGATTGCCTTCAAATACCCCCGACAAGCCAGAAAAGCCCGGAAACGCACCCTGCGCCTTCAGCGTCAAATGGTCAAAATCAGCCTTCAGGGTGTAACGCTGAAGACGGTTGCTATCGCCTTTCCACTTGGCATTCAGACCATTGATCCGGCCCTGCGGAGCATAATCTTTCAGTATCTGTCGTGATTCCGCGTCAAGCGGAAAATGCTCGGCAAAGCGCACCAGATCGCCCAGTTCAAGATGGTTGGCGCTGGCACTGCCGGTCACCGTTTTACCGTCATCCTGCGGCTGCCATTCGATATGAAAATCTGTCGGCGCAATATGAATCGCCTCATGAGCGTCGCTCGTTGGTGACGCCATCCCTTTTTTCTTGGTGACAACGTCTCGAGTTAGCAACTCAACCGATCGACCATTCACCACAAAACCGGCGTCAGAGAAACGCGCACCAATGCGCCCCGACATATGTTCAAGGTTGAGCACCGGAAGCTCTGGAGTCAGACGCAAATTCACATCATGCAAGGACAAATCAGCGGTAATTTCTTCCAGCGCACCTTCGGCAAAATTAAACCAGGTGCGCACCGCACCGCGCCCATGCGGCAAGGCCACAGGATAATCAATCCATTGCCGCCAAATCGCTAGATCGGCATAATCAATCTCGACAAAAGCCTTGCCTGACCAACTGTCTAGGCGGTCGATTTCCTGCCCGCGAAAATCGCCGCGCAGGTCTATTTTTGACGCCATCTCTTCCGGGGGAACCGCCGTCAGCCCAAAACGATGACGTTTGCCGTCATTATCCAGCGCCAGATTCACCGCTTTGAGTTCCAACATCGGAGCCTTGCGCAAATCGTCTTCCCAGACCAGCGTCGCTCCCTCAATGCGGATTCGCCGTTGCGCCAAAATCCAGTCAGAAATCGTGTTGTCGTTTTTTTTCTGCGTCAGCGGAATACCGGCAATGAGGAGATGTCCGTCCACATCGCGCCGCAAATTCAGCGTCGGTTGATCAATACGCAACAGGCGCAGCTTGAGTTTGGCACTCGGCACGGACCACCAGGAAAGCACCGCCTCAACCCGCGAAAAGGCCAGCGCTGGGCGACCATCGGCATCAGAAATATGCACGTCAAGCAGCGTCAGGTCGGGATTGATGCCTTGCCAACTGGCTTCGATACGCCCAATCGTCACCGTCTGCCCTAAGGCTTGGCTGGAGAGCCGCTCGATCGCCTCACGATAGTCTTCGATATGCGGCAAAACGCTATAACGCAACGCCAGAACCAGCACCACAAAGCTAAAGTAAATGAGCCAGAAAGACCCCACCAAGACGCGCCAAAGCCGCCGCATCATCCGGTTGGAAACCAGAGGAACCCGTGCATGAAAGCGGTGGTAGAGCACCGCACGCAAGTCATCCCGGCGCATCATCAACCGGTCGCTAGCGGAAGCTTTTGCTCACTGTCAGGAAGCTTCACTAAAATGGCAGAGTAAGTAAAATTCATCGAAGTCATAATTGTAACGGTTTACCGCACGAGCCACGCTGAAGCGGGGTGGCAAACGAAACCACCGTTTACCCGCAGACCGTCTGTAAACTCCACTGTCACCGTTGGATTAGTGAAAATTCGGGCCAAGTGCACAGGCTAAGTGCAATATTGTCGTGACTTAGGGAGTCACTTTATAATACCTTCATCCATCGTTCTACCTCTTCTGGGTAATACGGCATGCCAAAATTCTCTCTTTGCTGTTCTTCAAGCTTGTCGTTCCAGCAAATGACATGCCATCTTTATCTGTTAAATCGGGAAGTTATTTCGTCGGTGTTCTTACCCTGTCGTGCTGATGTGATTCGGGGCTTTTTTTACTTTTCTTGAGGAATTTCCATGTTTTTCTTATTGCTTCTGAAACGCACTGCGGCCTATGTTTGTTTTGGGGTTACTGCCGTAACGCTTGGTTTATCGGGTTCGCTGGCGCACGCCGCTGAAACCACCAACAAAATTGGCATTACGATGGTCAGCATCCCGGCGGGGAGTTTCACGATGGGTTCGTGCAAACTAACCTCCAGCATGGTTGAGGAAAATAAAAAACGCGCTTTTCTCGGCCAACCCGCGTTGAGTTCTGGGTGCACTAATAGTGACGCGGAAGCGTCAGACGGTGAAACTCCTCAGCATCGGGTCAGCATTGGTGCCTTCCAGATGGGCAAGACCGAAGTCACCTTGGGGCAGTTCAAACAATTTATCGCGGCCACTGGGCGCACCGGTCTGGTTGATGACGATTTTATGAAATACAACGCCTACGGCGACAATGCGCCGGTGGTTCAGGTGAGTTGGCATGATGCGCAAGCCTTTATCACTTGGCTGAACCAGACCGACGGTGGTGGCTACCGTCTGCCCAGCGAAGCCGAATGGGAATACGCTTGCCGTGCTGGTCAAAACGCGATCTATTGTGGCGGCAATAACGTTAGCGCCGTGGCTTGGTTTGACGGCAACAGCGGTGGTCATCAACGTTCAGTGGCGGGCAAGCAGGCCAATGCTTTTGGATTGTTCGATATGAGCGGCAATGTTTGGGAATGGGTGCAAGACTGTTGGCACGACAGCTATCGTGGCGCACCGACTGACGGCAGCGCTTGGACTGGCGGGTGTAGCGGCGTTGGGCGCGGGCTGCGCGGTGGCTCCTGGAACGGCATCGCGAGGGACTCCCGCGCCGCCAACCGCAGCAGCAGCTCGCCCGGCAATCGGTACTACGACAGCGGGTTCCGTCTCGCCAGGACGCGTTAAGCCTTTCCCCTTAACCCCTTTACCCCTTAATAAAATGGTTTGAGTTGGGCGAATAATTAAGCGGGGGTTTGGGGGCGCAGCCCCCAAGGAAAATTTTTTATGTCAGAACGAGATCGCAGTCGTAGCACCGGCCCAGCGCTGGAAAAATGGTATCAATTTCTGCGCTGGCTGGTGCCGACGGTGGAGAAATTCCCCAAGGCGCAGAAATACACGTTGGGTGATCGCCTTCAATCCAGCGCTCTGGATGTACTGGAGCGCCTGATTGAGGCAACCTACAGCCGCCAAGCCACACCAAGCTTGGTGCAAGCCAATCTCGGTTTGGAAAAACTACGTTTTCTGTTCCGCCTGTCCGCCGATTTACATTTGCTGGATTTGCGGCGCTATGAATTTGCCGCCCGCGCCATTGATGAAGTGGGTCGACTGGTGGGTGGGTGGATGAAAGCTCAAGGGACGCCACGTGCCGAAGCGCCACACTGACCTTTTCGCCGGTATAGCCAATTTTCGCGCCTTACGCGAAGCGGCATTGAAGGCCGCTTTGGGTAAGCGAAGCAAGCCCGGCGTGGCGGCTTTTATGGCCAATCTGGAAAAGAATGTGTTGCGCATTGAGCGCGCTTTGCAAGAGGGCCGCTGGCAAAGCGGGGCTTACACTGAAATCGAATTACACGAGCCGAAGCGTCGCATGGTCTCGGCGGCACCCTTTCGCGATCGGGTGGTGCATCACGCACTTTGTGCCGTAGTGGGGCCAATCTTCGAGCGCGGTTTTATTGATGACACCTTTGCCAATCGTCTTGGCAAGGGCACGCACCGCGCCGTGGCGCGTTACGAGCAGTTCCGCAACCGGTATCGCCATGTGCTGCGAGCCGACATTTACCGCTATTTCCCGTCCATCGACCACGCCATTCTCAAGGCCGATCTGCGCCGCCGTATTGCCTGCCGACAAACTTTGTGGCTTTTGGACACCCTCATTGACGGTTCTAATGCGCAAGAACCGGTGCATTTGCTTTTTCCCGGTGACGACCTGCTGACGCCGTTGGCGCGTCGACGCGGTCTGCCTATCGGCAATCTGACCAGCCAGATGTTTGGCAATGTTTATCTCGATGCGCTGGATCATTTCATCAAGGAAGTCTTGTGCGCTCCCTATGTGCGCTACGTCGATGATTTTGCTTTGTTCCATGATGATCCTGCAGTGCTGGCCGTTTGGCAGGAGCGGTTGGCTACTTTTCTCGCTCGGCGTCGTCTGCGGCTGCATCCGGTCAAAACTTTTGTCGTACCGACGACGAAGCCCGCCGAATTTCTCGGTTATGTCCTGTTGCCGGGCGATCATCGTCGTCTGCCTGATGCTAATGTGCGGCGTTTTCGCAATCGCTTGCGCGGCCTGCGCGACCGCTGGCGGGCCGGTACGGTGGCGAGCGAAGCGGTCGTCCAACATGTAGAGGCATGGATTGCCCATGCCGAAAACGCCGATACCTGGCGCTTGCGCCAATCCCTCTTTCGCGGTGGGTGGTTCGACCCGCTGCGGGAGCCTGACGGTTCGCCTGATGGGCGCGGGCTGCGCGGTGGCTCCTGGAACAACAACGCGAGGAACACCCGCGCCGCCAACCGCAACAACAACTCGCCCGGCAATCGGAACAACAACAACGGGTTCCGTCTCGCCAGCTCGCCTTCTCGCGCCAGAGCCGCTTTTCTCAAGGGAAATGTGGGTGTGCCCGAAGGTGTCCACGGGCCGTCATGATGAGTGCAGTACCCCGCCTTCGCTTTTGCACCGCAGTTTGGGGCGGCGTGGGCGGTTTTTTGGTCGCCGCCGTCTGGCGGCGATTTTTTTAGTGGTTCGACAATTGGAGAAGTAAAAATGAAGAAGATGTTAGTCGCAGCACTGTTTGCCATGGCTGGTTTTGCTCAGGCTGACGAGT
>CAIWVX010000365.1 GCA_903916205.1 uncultured beta proteobacterium | reverse complement strand
TCTGTAGTGCCCTTCAAACAACTCGGAGCTTTGTTATGTATAACGTCGAACTTCACACGGGGCCACGCATTGATGTGGCCTATCGCACTTATTCTTTCAGTTATTCAGTTGATGGGTCACTCCCCAACCCCCTTGAGGCCTTCTACGCCTCTTTAGCGGGCTGCGCCGGCGTGTACGCAAAAAAAGCCTGTAAACAACTTGGGATTTCCGACGAAGGCATTGCGATTAACCTCCGTCCCATTGTCAAGGCGAACAATCCACTGATGCCCGATAAACTGGTGACTTCAGTCAAGTTTCCCGCGCACATCGAGTCGAGTAACCGTGCTCTTATTCTTGAGTCAATCGAGAACTGTGCCGTCAAGGAATTAGTCAAGCGGGGTTCCGACATTCAGTTTTCGGTTGTCGACGCAAGCTGATAAACCACAGAGGCTAATCGCCAGCGCGTAACAACCGAACGACATAACAAACGCTGCGCAGTAACGATCAATCAATGGAGAACTCGATGTTTAAGACCGCACATGAACTGGTTCAAGAAGCCAAAAAATCCATCAAGGAATGCCTTCCTGCCGAAATTCACGACAAGATGACTATTCCGAATACATTACTTGTCGACGTTCGTGAGCCTGAGGAATACCTGCAGGGGCATCTCTACGGTGCGGTGAACATTCCGCGTGGGATGCTTGAATTCAAGATTTCCAATGAACCAACGCTGCAAGATCTGACACGTCCGATCATCGTCTATTGCAAAAACAGCGGGCGCGCAGCACTTTCTGTTGTCGCAATACAGGCGATGGGGTTCAAGAACGTGGTTTCGCTGGCTGGTGGAATCGAGGCCTGGGTTGCTGATAACCGGGCCGTGGACAAACCCCGTGAAATCGTTTTTAGGTAAACGTACGGAAAACCTGCACTGATGGGTGAAGCGGGCGTCGTCGCAATCATTGAGTGGACGTTCGGTTTCGCCCTGCTCGCTATTTTGTCCATGCTCGGCGTCAATCGCCTGATTCGCTTCAGCCTGACCGCACCGCGCGTGCCCGAAATTGGCGTGCCGGAGGGTTTACCGTGGTACGAAGTGCAGATTCCCACGGTACGCGGCAAAACCCTTTTCGGCTGGTTCATCCCGGCGAACGAAGGTGCGCCAGCGCTCGCCGTTGTTCATGGCTGGGGTGGCAATGCAGAAATGATGTTGCCCCTGCTCAAGCCGTTACATGCGGCCGGATATTCCCTGTTGTTCTTCGATGCGCGCAGCCACGGGCGCAGCGATGTCGACACCTTCGCCTCCTTGCCACGTTTTGCCGAAGACCTAGAACAGGCGGTCAACTGGCTGCAAGCACAGCCCAACGTGGATGCAAAATACGTCGGCGTTATCGGACATTCGGTAGGTGCCGGCGCCGGGTTGCTGCTGGCCTCACAGCGACGTGATTTGTTCGCGGTCGTCAGTCTGGCCGCTTTTGCCCATCCGGCGCGCATCATGCGACGTTGGCTGAAACTCAAACGGATTCCCTACTTACCACTCGGCGCCTACGTTCTTTTCTACATCCAGCGCGTCATCGGCTACCGCTTCGACGACATCGCGCCGTGCCACACCATCAGCACCGTGAATTGCCCGGTATTGCTGGCGCACGGAACCGAAGATGACATGGTGCCGGTCAGCGAAGCGCAGGAAATTTACGCCAACCGCCGCGATGATCAAGTTCGCCTGCTACTGATGCCAGGCCGCCATGACGAATACGATGAAATGGAACACCACATGGCGACGCTAATCGGCTTTCTGGACGACGCCCGGCGAATAGAAGAAGCAAAGTGAAAAAATACGGGCCCGCCTGATGCGGCTTCCATGCCTGTCCGGTTTATTGCCAATCATGCTATTGGGTGAGTCCACTTGCCGCTGTAGAGTCCTTGGTAGGTACCGAGGCATGAGCGGCGATTCCGAGAATCGAGTTGAATGCAGTCATCGGATAGAAACGCCGGTTGAAGTGGAATACATATTCGTTGAGATATACCTGTAAAGCGTTCTGTTGCCCGCCCATACCGCCCCCGAAGCGGCCGTTAAAGAATTCCTCGATGTTTTTGGAGCCAGCATGGATGAGGGCGCGGCATTTACGGATGCGGCAGGAAGTACGCTGGCAATTACGAAGGCGCTGTTTCAGGATGGTGCGGGAGAGTTCAAGTGGCTGGCTAAACCGGATAAGGTCGAGCGTCTGAAATATATCAATCTTCTGGCGATGACGCTGTTTGAGCCGGATGAGATTTGGTGGGAGTGGATCGCTGATTATCGCAAAAAGGGTCTCTGGCGCTTAAAGCGGCGTTATCTCAAGTCTTTCATTGTTGAAGGTACTGAAGAGTATGGCATTGCCGTGTTCGAGTGGGGTAAAACCGGCTGGACAGGTTCGACTACCTTTATGGGGTCGCAAAACACACCGGAAGATCGGGCCGCCTATTTTGACAAGCAGCGCGTTGGCCGTTTAG
>CAIWVX010000364.1 GCA_903916205.1 uncultured beta proteobacterium | reverse complement strand
AGGCTTTGGGTGAGGTAAATAGCGGGGTTTGAGTGGCTTCGCAGAGTTCTTTAAGACCGGGTGGAATTTCAAGTCCATCGGCGATAATCAGGGCCGGGGGATTTGATGCAAAGAGATCATTGATCTGGCGCTGCCATCGATCCAAACCGGCATTTTCTATCCAGCGTTGTTCGGCTTTGCCGATAACCTGAACCCGATGGCTATAGATCAGATTGAGGTGGCCGACAACGTCAGGCCCAAAAATTTCTTTATCCCTAAGTTCGATTAGGCGTTCAATCCCCGCCGCAGCCACCCACACAAGTTTGAGTTTTTTGACGTGGTCATCATAGAGGCGAGTAACGCTCAACGTGCGCGGAGTGGTCATTGGCAAGGAGCCCCTTGAGAAAATATGTTCTGAATGATTTCAGCGCTGTCTGCAGCATAAAGCGCATCAAGGCAATTTTGATCGTAAAAACGTTCAGCAAGTTCTGAAAGAATTTGCAAATGCTGCTCGGTATCTTCCTCAGGAACGATCAAGACAAAAAGAAGTGATACGGGTTTTCCATCAGGCGAGTCAAAGGCGACCGGATGAGCTAAACGCAAAAAAGCGCCATGCGCAGTTTTTAGCCCTTTAATGCGCCCATGAGGGACGGCAATGCCTTTGCCTAGGCCAGTTGATCCCAATTTTTCACGGGCAAAAAGGCTGTCAAATATGGTGCTTCGGGCGATGCCCTGACTGTTTTCAAAAAGCAAACCGACTTTTTCAAAAACGCGCTTTTTACTGCTCGCTTCAAAATTAAGAAGGATGTTTTCAGTCGCTAATAAATGGGAGAGGTGATTCATCTAGGCGAATGCGCAGTGACAGAATGCGGAAAGAGAAAAGTAGACGTAATTCAGTGAGTTTAATAAGTTCAATCAACTCACTAGCCGGAATGGGGCGAAGCACCATCCCGGCTCCGTCAGAGCCTATCAATCTTGAACGATATGACCGATTTTCTGGCCTCGGTGATGATCTTGAAGCTTCTGTTTGTGTTTTTGGATCTGGCGATCAAGTTTGTCGGCCAGGCTATCTATGGCGGCATAAAGGTCTTCGTCAATGGCTTCAACGAAAACATCTTTGCCTGAAAGATGGACGGTAACTTCGGCTTTTTGCTTCAGTTTATCCACCGACAAAATGACGTTAACATCAATCACATGGTCAAAGTGGCGAGTGACGCGCCCAAGTTTACCTGTAGCGTATTCACGAATTGCCGGGGTAATCTCAAGATGGTGTCCACTGATTTGTAGGTTCATGGTGTGGCTCCTTATCAAGGTGATAGTCGCTGTTGCGACTTTCTAAACGCCCTTCGCTTGTTTGCAAAACGAAGTTCGGGGGTGAGAGGCTGGCTACTGAATTCATTTTACCGGAAACGATTTATCAGTGCCCTTTAAATGGTCTTGCGTAATTTGACTGGCGGTATATTTAGCGCTTCGCGGTATTTTGCGATGGTGCGACGCGCGACGACAATACCCTGCTGGACGAGAACTTCGGAAATTTGGCCGTCCGACAGGGGCTTTTTGGGTTCTTCCGCGTAGATTAGCTGTTTAATAAGCGCGCGAATAGCCGTAGCCGAACACGCACCCCCGGCTTCTGTAGAAACGTGGCTGCCAAAAAAATACTTTAACTCAAATATTCCACGCGGCGTCGCCATGTATTTTTGCGTGGTTACTCGGGATACGGTTGATTCATGCAAGCCAAGGAGGTCGGCAATTTCACGTAATACCAAGGGGCGCATGGCGACTTCTCCGTGGTCGAAGAACTGGCGCTGTCGGTCAACGATAGATTGAGCGACACGCAAAATGGTTTCAAAGCGCTGTTGAACATTTTTTATCAACCAACGCGCTTCTTGTAACTGCCCGGCCAGCCCCGATCCGCGTTGCATGGAAAGAATCTGAGCATAAAGGCTGTTGATGCGCAGGCGAGGGAAAGCGTCCGAATTAATGTTGACCGTCCATTGGCCGCGTATCTTGCGGACAACGACATCCGGTGTGATATAGCGGGCATCAAGCGCGGCAAATTGAGCGCCGGGCCGTGGATTAAGGCTACGGATGAGAAATTGCGCTTCGCGTAGCCGATCATCATCGCAGTCGACAATTTTTTTGAGTTTTGAAAAATCACGACCGGCAAGTAGCTCAAGATGATTGCGTACGATTTTAAGCGCGAGCTGTTGCGTCTCATCGGACGGCAGCGCTTCCAGTTGCAGGGCCAAACATTCTTGAGCATTGCGCGCACCCACGCCAGTAGGGTCAAAGTATTGCAAGTGTTTTAGGGCTATTTGCAATTCTTCCGGCTCAATTTCGTGCTCCGGCGGTAAAGTTTCGGCCAGTTCTTCGAGCGATAAGGTCAGGTAACCATCGTCGTTAAGTGCGTCGATCAAGCACTGTACCAAGATACGATCACGCTCGGGGATGGACATTAAACCGAGTTGACGGGACAGATGCTCGCGTAGTGAGATGCTTGCCGCTTGGACATCCTGATAGTCGTTGTCATCGTCGTCAAGCGAATTGGACGAAGCGGCGTAGTTGTTTTCTTCACCCAGCCAGCTTTCGTCATCGGCTGGGGTGGGAGCGGCACTGATTTCTTCGTCACTTTTTTCTGCAAGGTCACCGCTAGAGGAGTCCTCTACGGCTGAGATCTGAGGCGAATATTCTTCTTCCACACGTTCGAGAAGCGGATTTTCTTGTAGATATTTTT
>CAIWVX010000363.1 GCA_903916205.1 uncultured beta proteobacterium | reverse complement strand
CGAAAAAGGTCACACCTCGATCCACCGCCTTATGGATCAGGGCAATCATCTCCTTTTGATCCTTCGGGGGATTGTATTGGCCGCCGTTCATGGTCATGCAACCCAGCCCGATGGCAGACACTTCCAGCGATCCCAGCTTGCGCATCGGCATTGCGCCTGAGTATCGGGCTGGAAGGACTGCTGCCGAATAGGCGGGCACTGCCGTCATGGCCAAGGCCAGGCTTACGGCCATGAACTCACGACGATTCGGGCTTTCCAGTTCAGTCCGGTTGGCGTTGTTTGTTTGGTTCATTACGATCTCCTTCTACCTATTTCGCTAAAGGGGGGTTGGCGCAATGGGGAAATGCCGTGTCCGCCAGAAGACGATGTGCCCGCACGGGCACCGGTATCGATCAATCCCATCACAGCTTCGGCCGAACGCTCGCCGACAATCTTCAGGGCAGCGTAGCCCGTCTCGATCTCATGCATGTCGCTGGCGCTCAGCTTGACGCTGGCAGCGGCAATGTTTTCCCGAAGATGGGCAATCTTTGTCGTGCCTGGAATGGGTACGATCCACGGCTTGCGGGCAAGCAACCAGGCCAAAGCGATTTGTCCGGGAAGAACACCGTGGTGTTGCGCAATCTTTTCCAACAAGGCGATCACCGGCCGATTGGCTGCCATGGCTTCGGTGGTGAAGCGCGGCATCGTGGCTCGCAGGTCGATACCCTTGGCGAAGGTGGCTGACGCCGGGATGGTCCCAGTCAGGTAGCCCTTACCGAGCGGTCCCCAGGCAACCAGGCCGATTCCCAGTTCCTCGCAGACTGGCAGGACTTCGCTTTCCGGATCGCGGCTCCAGATCGAGTATTCGTTCTGAATGGCGGCGACGGTTTGCTCGGCGTGTGCCCGGCGAATCGTGGCCGCACCGGCCTCGGAGAGCCCAAAGTGTTTGACCTTGCCCTCTTTGATCAACTGCTTCACAGTTCCGGCCACATCTTCGATCGGCACCTTGGGATCAACGCGATGCTGATACAGCAGATCGATGACGTCGGTATTGAGGCGCTTGAGCGACGCCTCAACGACGGAACGAATGTGTTCCGGGCGGCTATTGAGACCGCGAATTTTCCCAGCATCGTCGATGTCAAAGCCGAACTTGCTGGCAATCACCACCTGCTCACGTACAGGCTTCAGGGCGGAGCCAACATAGTCTTCACTAATATACGGGCCATAGACTTCGGCAGAGTCGAAGAGCGTGACGCCATGTTCATAGGCATCGCGAATCAGGCGAACGGCATCGGCCTTCGCGATGGGTGGGGAAAAACCCCAGGCCATGTTCATGCACCCCAATCCAATCGCCGAAACTTTGAGGCCGCCGAGTTGGCGCATTGGCATTCCACCCTTGACCGATTGTGTGGCCTTACTGGCAGCAGGCACATTTCCCGAGACCAAGGTCATAGCCGCCATGAGCATCGACGTCGTGAGGAAATCACGGCGCCTATGAGAGATACCTTGGGGTTCATTTTGATCGTTGTTTTTCATCGCTGATCCTATGTTTTGCCTCATTGAGTTCATGCGTTGTGGCGGGTGTTGTCGATCACATTGAGGGCCATGGTCGATTCCTCTCGCTGTCAATTTGCTGGAGTGAAGATTATTCCGAACACTATCCACTGAATAGTGGCTAAACACTTTAACCAGTAGCAATTAAATATTGATAATATTCAACCTAAGTCATCATCCGAATCGGGGAAATACAATGGCAATCAACGAATTGCGTGCGATGGAAACCTTTGCCAGGGCCGTAGAACTGGGCAGCCTGCGCAAAGCCGCGGCGGCACAAGGAATCAGTCCGCAAGCAGCAAGCCAAGCCTTGTCGCAACTGGAGCAACATCTGGGGGTTCGCTTGTTGCACCGGACAACCCGGAGTATTTCGCTTACCGAGGAGGGGCAACAACTATTGGAGGCAGCCCAGCCCGCTTTGGCGATGTTTGAGCGGGCACTTCAACGTGTTCGAACAACCAAGGATGAAATTGCCGGACCGCTGCACATAGCCGCGCCGCGTTCCGGATTTACTCCGGTGATCTGGCCGGTGGTCAATGCCTTCTGTGAGCAATACCCTGAAATCCAGCCTGATCTTCACCTCGACGATGGTGTCAGCAACTGGGTGCTGGAGCGTGCCGATGTTGGGTTCCGGATTGGCGCGCCTCCCGAGGAAGGACTGATTGCCAGAAAACTATTTCCTGTCCAGTTGATTATCTGCGCGTCACCGGCCTACCTGGAACGTCACGGAGTACCACAGCGCATCGAGGATCTGGCAAAGCATCGCTGTAGTGTATTTCGTCATCCAGCGACAGGCTTGGTCTATCCGTGGTACCTCAAGATCGATGGAGAGATTGAACGCCTTGAACTTCCGCCGGCGCTATCGACCAACGACGTCGAACTCGAATTGCGGGCGGTACTCGATGGCAAGGTGATTGGACAACTTTCCGGGATTACGGCGGTGCCACACATCCGTTCCGGAGCGCTCAAGCCGATACTGCTTCAGTACATGACCGACCATATGGGAGTCTATCTCTATTATGGCAGCCGACGCGCCCAGCCAGCGCGAGTTCGCCGCTTTATTGACTATGCCCTTAACAGGCTTGGCAGTGAATCGGAATTTATGCTGACTAATGAAGAGTTGCAGTTAAATCACGTTACCTAAGGGCTTCTTTCAAGACTATTGCAGGCCTAATTATAGAAAGAAGAAATGTCCGCAATGGCCGACTAGGATACGAAGGTGTTGGTCCAGGAAACGGCAGCTATATGAGTGGAGCAGTCATCTTAATGGCTGCTTCTTGGAGGACGCGATCGGCGGTTCATGGCCGGGAGTGAATATTCTTGTTGTTTCTCGATAGCAGTCGGTGGAAAATCAGCTCGATTGACAAGTGTCTGCTTTGCGGCGCAAGCACCGACTAACCCTATCGGCCAATAGCAGACTATTGCTATGCCTTACGTCCAGTTGTTAATATATTCAAGGTATGCATCATCATCCTGAATAACAACTGAGGTAGATTGTTTTGGGGTACGAAATTACGTGGGAGCAACCATTCGGGGTCATCAAACGGCACTTTGGTCAAGTGACTGGCACTGAACTCGCGGCTGCTGTTGCTGAGACCGAAGGGGACGAGCGCTTTGACACGCTTCGTTATGTCATCAACGATTTCTCAGGTTGCACTGGGTTGAACGTGACGCTGGCCGAGGTTGAGGAGATTGCAGCCATCGACCATGTAGCAGCGTCTATGAACCCTGACATACGCATCGCAATCGTCGCGCCCCTGCCCGAGGCTGTAGCTGTAGCTAACGCATACGCCAACGACCCACTTAACGCCTATATGACAAGCGTTTTTCACACCATGGCCGAGGCGAGAACGTGGCTGGGTTTATCACTGGCGGCGATTTCCTAGCCTACGACCGCTGACCCGTTCACTGCGGACACAGGTTGCCGGGTCATCAACGGCCGGAATGGCCGAACTGCTGTCAGTAAGTGACCGCACGAGGTGACTGATCCACTCTGATACCGGCCGTAGAACCATTGTTGAATTCGCAGTTACGATAAGGATAATTCATCGAAACGGGAAGTTGCCGTTCAGCGCAAATAGTGGCCAGCCGCCGCTTAGCGCCGCATTGTTATCCAAGTTGGAACGGTAGTCCTATGGCGGATATCCCCGAGCAATTTCCTCTTGGATTGCGGAGGGATTAGACAGCTAGACTCCAGCATCTAGCAATGTTGGAACGCGGGACTGAATGCCTTCTGCGTGTCGCGTTCCATGGCGGAGATGGCGTTTCTAAATGTGTAATCAGTCTACAAATTGGGGGGCGCATTTGGTCTCCTGATAGTTATTCAACAGGACCGCACAGCCCCGTTTTGCCTCTGATTTGTTTTTTGCCGGACTAGCGATCCTGTCTTCGAATTGATACCACCACCCTATTACTTCAT
>CAIWVX010000362.1 GCA_903916205.1 uncultured beta proteobacterium | reverse complement strand
GGCCTTAAATCTCGTTTCGAACTGCATCACGGCATTAAATATTCAGCCGCCGCGCTGACCACCGCCGTCGACCTCTCAGTGCGTTTCATCACTGATCGCCACCTGCCCGACAAAGCCATTGATGTGATTGATGAAGCCGGTGCGGCGCAACGCATTCTGCCCAAATCGAAGCAGAAAAAAATCATCAGTAAACAGGACATCGAAGAGATTGTGGCAAAAATAGCGCGCATCCCGTCCACACAGATTTCGTCGGATGATCGTAGCGCTCTTAAGAATCTTGATCGTGATCTTAAGGCCGTGGTTTTTGGTCAATCGGATGCCATTGATGCGCTTACCCGAGCAATAAAAATGGCCCGCTCGGGACTGGGCACACCCGGCAAGCCGATTGGTAACTTCTTGTTTTCTGGCCCGACCGGTGTTGGAAAAACGGAAGTGGCCCGCCAACTGGCCTATTGCATGGGCATCGAGCTACTGCGCTTTGACATGTCGGAATACATGGAGCGTCACGCCGTTTCACGCTTGATCGGGGCACCTCCCGGCTATGTCGGGTTTGACCAGGGCGGTCAGCTTACAGAAGCGATCAGCAAGAAACCTTACTGCGTACTTTTGCTGGATGAAATCGAGAAAGCGCACCCGGAAATTTACAATATTCTTTTACAAGTCATGGATCACGGCACCCTTACTGACAATAATGGGCGCAAAGCCGACTTCCGTAACGTCGTCATCATCATGACCACCAATGCCGGCCAGGAATCCATTCAAAAATCAACGATGGGCTTCACCAACAGCAAGCAAGCCGGTGATGAAATGATCGAAATCAAACGCTTATTCACGCCAGAATTCCGCAATCGACTGGACGCCACGATTTCATTCAAGCCACTGGGTCACGAAGTCATTCTGCGTGTTGTCGATAAATTCCTGATGCAACTTGAAGCCCAACTGCATGAAAAGAAGGTGGAAGCGGTGTTCAGCGATGCGCTCAAATTACATTTGGCCACCCAAGGATTTGACCCGCTAATGGGCGCTCGCCCGATGTCTCGGCTGATTCAGGACACGATTCGTTCAGCGCTAGCCGACGAACTGCTATTTGGCCGCTTAGCCAACGGCGGCCATGTCACCGTAGATATTGACGACGATAACAAAGTCAAACTGGTTTTCGCTGAAGAAGCTGAAGCGGTTGCCTGATGAGCGATCATTTGCTTTCAAGCACTCAGCGTCGTCATGCCAACAAGGGCGGAATTTACTCGCCAAGCTCAATTCATTGCAGATCGGTAATTCATGTTTGATAACAAAAATATTCTAATCACCGGCGGAACCGGATCATTCGGAAAGCGTTTCATTGCGACGCTACTTGAGCGTTACAAACCCAAAAAAATTGTTGTTTATAGCCGTGATGAGCTTAAACAATATGAAATGTCGAATGCCCCCACTTTCGCGGGTCGAAAGGATGTATTGCGTTACTTTATCGGTGACATTCGTGATTTACCCCGCCTTGAACGCGCCATGGAAGGCATTGATATAGTTGTGCACGCGGCGGCACTTAAACAGGTTACAGCGGCCGAATACAATCCTTTTGAAGCGGTCAAAACCAACATTATCGGTGGTCAAAATGTCATCGACGCCTGTCTCGCCTCTAACGTAAAGCGCGTTATCGCACTAAGCACCGATAAAGCCGCCGCCCCGATCAATCTCTACGGCGCAACAAAACTCTGCTCCGACAAACTCTTCGTCGCCGCCAACAACTACCGTGGAACCCGTGACATCCGTTTCTCTGTGGTGCGTTACGGCAACGTACTCGGCAGTCGTGGGTCGGTATTCCCCTTTTTTCAGCAATGTCGAGCGTCCGGTGTTTTGCCGGTAACCGATACGCGCATGACTCGGTTCTCAATCACGCTTCAACAAGGCGTCGATTTTGTACTGGATTGCTTTCTCCGCATGAGAGGGGGGGAACTTTTTGTACCCAAAATCCCCTCCTATCGCATTCTCGATGTTGCTGCGGCCATCGCCCCCGAATGCAAAATCGAACAGGTTGGCATTCGTCCTGGAGAAAAGCTCCATGAAGAGATGATTACCGATACGGATGCCTTGAGTACAATCGAGTTCGACGACTACTACGTCATTTTGCCTTCAACACCCTTATGGGATATTGAAGAGTTCTGTACAACCAGCAGCCGCACCTCTGGACGACGAGTCCCTTGCGGTTTTCGCTACAACAGTAGTGAAAATCCTGACTTTCTCAGCACCGCCGATTTACAAGCGCTTGGTGCCAACGATTTGCATGACTGAGCCTGACATCCCCTATGGCTTACAGAACGTCTCCACCGCAGACATTGAAGCGGTGGTCGAAGTCCTCCGCTCAGCGTACCTAACTCAAGGTCCGGTTGGCCCGGCTTTTGAACGCGCTGTTGCCGACTACTGCGGCGTACCCCATGCCGTAGCGACTAACAGCGCCACCTCTGCCTTGCACATCGCCTGTATGGCGCTAGGCCTTGGCCCGAACGACCTGTTATGGACAGTACCCAATACCTTTGTGGCCTCGGCTAATTGCGCTCGCTTTTGTGGTGCCGAAGTTGATTTTGTCGATATTGATCCGCGTACTCGAAACATAAGCCTTCCCGCGTTACAAGACAAACTTAAAGCCGCGCAACGCAACGGACGCCTGCCAAAAATCGTCGTCCCCGTGGCTTTTTCAGGGCTCGCCTGTCCGATGGCGGAGATACGTGCACTGAGTGACGAATACGCCTTCCGCATCATTGAAGACGCTTCGCACGCCATTGGTGGGCGCTATCGCCAACAAATGATTGGCTGTGGCGAATGGGCGGATGTCACCATTTTTAGCTTTCATCCGGTAAAAATAATTACCACCGGCGAAGGCGGCATGGCCGTAACCCGTAACACTGAGCTTGCGGCGCGTATGGCGCGGCTGCGTTCACACGGCATCACGCGCGACCCCGACTTGATGGACGGCGAGATTGACGGCCCTTGGCATTACCAGATGATCGAATTAGGCTGGAATTATCGGATGACCGACATTCAGGCCGCGCTTGGCCTGTCGCAGCTGCAGCGCATCGACGAATTCGTCGCCCGGCGAAGTGCATTGGCTGATCGCTACGACCTTTTGCTTGCCGACAGCGGACTGATTCTACCGCCCCGTGATCCAGACTGCGCGTCCTCCTGGCACCTTTACGCCATCGGTTGGAACGAGGAGCGCTCTGGCCTATCACGCCACGACGCCTTTCTCCAACTTCACCGCGCTGGCATTTTGGTTAACGTGCATTACATTCCAGTGCACTTACAACCCTACTACCGTCGACTTGGCTTCACACCGGGGCAATTCCCTCATGCCGAGAACTATTACGCCGGCACCCTTAGCTTGCCGCTTTATTCGAGTTTATCTTTGGCGCAGCAAGATCGCGTTGTCGCCACACTTCACGGACTTCTCGGTCAATGAGTACCGTCATCATCGCCCAAGCCCGCATGACCTCAACTCGTCTGCCGGGTAAAGTGCTAAAGCCGGTATTAGGCAAACCCCTTCTCACTTACTTTATCGAACGACTCCGGCGAGTTACGCTTGCCGACCAAGTGCTCATAGCCACGACCATCAACGCCAGCGACGAGACCATTGTCGATTGGTGCCGCACGCTGGGCGTCGCTTTCACTCGCGGTGCAGAATACGACGTTCTATCACGCTATTACGATGCCGCCGTGGTAACCGGCGCGGATACCATTGTTCGCGTCACCTCCGACTGCCCGCTGATTGACCCGGCCCTAGTGGATGATTGCATTCGCTTCTTTCATGAAAATGCTTCTCGCTTTGACTACATCAGCAATTCACAGGAAAAATCCTATCCACTTGGGATGAGTGTTGAAGTATTTTCTTTCCGGTCGCTTCAAGAAGCTTATGCGGAAGGAACGGCAGAAGCTGACCGAGAGCATGTCACCCCTTTTCTTTACATGCATCCCGAGCGCTATCGCATCGGCAGACTCGGCTCACCTCGAAATCTTTCCGAATATCGATTGACATTAGATACCCCAGAAGATCTAGAACTCATCACCCGTATCATTGAGGCGCTCTATCCACTAAAGCCCGAGTTCAATCTTGCCGATATAGTGGAGCTGTTGACGATGCATAACGATTGGCCTCGGATCAATGCCCATGTTCGTCAGAAAAAATATGGCCAATAACTCACTGGATCAATCATGAGCGACACCTACAAAACAGAGCAAGAAGCTTTCTGGGCCGGCAACTTTGGAGACGACACCACTTTACTTAATGACGAAAGCAAGTGTTTGCTCCCTTGATTCCTACGGCCCAAAAGATGAATGACTACCCAGAACTGAATCAAGCGTGCGCCGACATGCAACGACAGAACGCGCTTTATCAACCCACAATATTTTGGGAAAAAGCCTCAAAGCAAATTGTTTCTGAAATTTACGCTCAAGGGCTTGATCGTTTCCGCGCCTTGCCGACAGCGCTAGGATTTTTTGTGCCAACCTATGGAACGCCCGGATCGGGCTTTACTTTGGAGCAGTCCGACGGACTTCAAAATTGGCTCAAAACCGAACATCGCGACAACACCAAAGCCCTGCTTGCGCTCACACAATTCTTGAATGGGCAAATGGCGGCACGTTCTGACTACCGCGTTTTAAAAGCCGTGGACAACCCGAACAACGTGCCGTATTTGCACTCATTTTCAGAAAGCCAGGTTGGCGAACCTGTTGAGCATTTCGAATTCGATGGTCGCCATTTCAGTCGATCATCACTCAACTATTTGCTCGGCATTTCCCTACTAAAAAAACATCTGAACGGAGATATTCCTCAGACAGTCCTTGAAATAGGTGGGGGCTTTGGCACCTTGGGCGAAATACTCGCCAACGCAGGCATTAAAGGCCTGCGCTACATTGACATTGATATTCCACCAACGAGTTTTGTGGCACAGCATTACTTAATCACAATACTTGGGGAAAATCGCGTGGCTACCTATGCAAAAACAGCCGCGATGAAAACGATTCAGATTGATTCACTTCCAGTTGCCTCGGTGCTTTGTTCCTGGCAGATCGAGAAACTACAAGGACACGTTGATTTATTCGTGAATTTTATTTCGTTCCAAGAAATGGAGCCTTACGTCGTCAAAAACTACCTCAGCCATGTCACGCGACTCAGTGCGCGCTGGATTTTGCTGCGGAATATGCGTGAAGGAAAAAACGTGAAGAAACTGAATGTGGTGGGCGTAACCGCCCCAACTCTGGGCGATGATTACGTAAAAATGCTACCGAACTATGACCTCGTTGAACGTAGCGTCATGCCCTTTGGCTACCAAACAGTTGATGGTTTCCGTTCCGAACTTATACTACTCAAACGCAAGGGTTAGCTGAATCATAAGATGCGTAGCTTGGGACAAAAGTCCTTCTCCAGATTGATAAGCACCTCAAGTGCTTGAGCAATATTTTCCTCAGACGTAGCGAAACACATCCGCAAGAAGCCATTCATTCCATCACCAAAGGCGATGCCCGGGGTAAATGAAACGTTCTTCATTTCAACAAGCCACGTGGCCATTTTAAGTGACGGCAGGCCAAAGTGACGACCAAAAATGGCCCCGTGGTTTGGACGCATATTTTAAATCCAGATAAAATCCCCGACACAATTCAGGGTGATTTAATGATAATTTCTGACCAAGGCCAGGTCATT
>CAIWVX010000361.1 GCA_903916205.1 uncultured beta proteobacterium | reverse complement strand
TATCTTCTGTCCCATTATTCTTCCTTAGTTTCCGACAGTCAGGAAAATATGACAGGTCGGCTTGACGATCCGATTGCCACGTCCCTTGGCGCGTGCTGTAAAACGCTTAAGCACCATACCTTTTTCAACGTAGATGGTTTTCACCTTCAATTCGTCAATATCGGCCCCATTGTTATGTTCAGCATTGGCAATCGCCGACTCAAGCACCTTTTTGATAATTTCAGCGCCTTTTTTCGGGCTGAACTTCAGGATGCTAAGCGCCTTATCTACCGGCAAACCGCGAATCTGGTCAGCTACCAAGCGACCCTTCTGGTCTGACAGCCGAACGCCGCGCAAAATAGCACGAGTTTCCATATCCATTCCTTTACTTCTTCGCCTTCTTGCCGGCGGTGTGACCCTTGAAAGTGCGCGTCAAGGAAAACTCGCCGAGCTTGTGGCCGACCATATTTTCGGTGACGTACACCGGGATGTGCTGCTTACCATTATGTACAGCGATGGTCAAACCAACGAAATCTGGCAGTACCGTCGAACGGCGCGACCACGTCTTAATCGGGCGTTTGTCACTTGTCGAACGAACCGTCTCAATTTTTTTGATCAGGTGGGCATCAACAAACGGCCCCTTTTTAATGGAACGTCCCATATTCTCTATCCCTTAGCGTTTGTGACGGCGCTGCACAATCATCGAAGTCGTGCGCTTGTTGCTGCGAGTACGATAACCCTTGGTCTTAATACCCCACGGGCTGACCGGGTGCATACCTGCCGCAGTTTTACCTTCACCGCCACCGTGCGGGTGATCACAAGGATTCATAACCACGCCACGAACAGTGGGACGAATACCGCGCCAACGATTTGCACCCGCTTTGCCGATCGAACGCAAACTATGTTCTTCGTTGCCGACTTCACCGATTGTTGCACGACACTCAACGTGCACCCGACGAATTTCTCCAGAACGCAAACGAAGCTGAGCATAAACCCCTTCACGCGCCAGCAACTGGGCCGACGCACCTGCCGAACGAGCTAACTGCGCACCTTTTCCAGGGATCATTTCGATGCAATGAAGTGTAGTACCCACGGGTATATTGCGAATAGGCAGAGCATTGCCCGATTTGATCGGAGCTTCCGAACCGCTGAGAACCTGCTGGCCGATAGCCATACCCTTATGCGCAATCACGTAACGACGTTCGCCGTCCGCATAAAGCAACAAGGCGATATTGGCGCTACGATTCGGATCGTATTCAAGACGCTCTACTTTGGCCGGAATGCCATCCTTGTTGCGTTTGAAATCGACCAGACGATAATGCTGCTTGTGTCCGCCGCCTTGATGGCGCGTTGTGATATGTCCGTTGTTATTGCGACCGGCTTTTTTCGACTGGGACTCAACGAGACCCGCGAAAGGAGCGCCTTTGTGTAAGAACGAATTAACAACCTTAACGACCGCACGACGACCCGGCGATGTTGGTTTGACTTTGACGAGTGCCATTAAGCAGCCCCCCCATCGACGAAGTTGATTTCCTGACCAGGCTTGAGGCTAACGTAAGCTTTTTTCCAGTTTTTGCGAGCACCCATAAAACGGCCAAACTTCTTTTTCTTGCCCTTGACCACAGCGATCTGCACCGCTTCAACAGAAACCTTAAAGAGAAGTTCGACAGCGGCTTTAACTTCTGGCTTTGTCGCATCGGAAGCGACACGAAATATCACCTGCTCATGCTTGTCGGCCACATAGGTCGCCTTTTCGGAGATCTGTGGTGCAAGCAACACTTGCATCAAACGTTGTTGGCTCATCCTAGAATCTCCTCAAACTTGGCGAGGGCGCCTTTGGTCATCAGCACCTTCGGGAAGCGAATCAGCGACACCGGATCGGCTTCGTTGACTTCAAGCACCAGCACGTTAGGCAGGTTGCGCGAAGCCAGAAACACGTTTTCATCGAGACTATCGATAATCACCAGCACCGAGCCATAACCCATGCCCTTGATTTTCTGCGCAAAAAGCTTTGTCTTAGGCGCATCAACCGCAAAAGTATCCACAATAGCCAAACGATCTTCACGAACGAGTTGAGAAAAAATCGACGCCATGCCGGCGCGATACATTTTCTTGTTCAACTTCTGGCTGAAGTTTTCATCAGGGGAGTTCGGAAAAATGCGACCACCACCACGCCACAACGGCGAGGAAGTCATACCCGCACGAGCGCGGCCCGTACCCTTTTGGCGAAACGGCTTAGCGGTCGAGTGCTTAACTTGCTCACGATCCTTCTGGGCACGATTTCCGCTACGGGCGTTCGCCTGATAAGCCACGACCACCTGATGAATCAGAGATTCATTGTATTCACGAGCGAACAGCACATCAGAAGCTTGCAAACGGCTAGCTTCCTGACCTTGTTCGTTAATCAGTTTAAGTTCCATTTATGCTCCCGCCTTGATTGCAGGACGCACAATCAGATCCGAGCCTTTACAGCCGGGTACCGCGCCCTTAACCAACAACAGCTGACGTTCAACATCCACACGAACGACCTCAAGGTTTTGCTGCGTACGCTTCGCGTCGCCCAAATGGCCTGACATCCGCTTTCCAGGAAAAACTCGACCCGGATCTTGGTTCATACCAATGGAACCCGGCGCGTTATGCGACACGGAGTTGCCGTGCGAAGCACGTTGTGACTTAAAGTGGTGACGCTTGATAGCGCCAGCAAAACCTTTACCAATCGTACGCCCAGTAACATCAACCTTCTGGCCGACAGCAAAAATAGAAACACTGATCTGATCACCCGTTTTAAGTGCAGACAAGTCTTCCGCGGTAACGGTGAACTCTTTTAAAACCTTACCCGCCTCAACGCCTGCTTTGGCAAGATGACCCGCCAAAGACTGGGTCACACGAGAGGGGCGACGCTTGCCAAATGCCACTTGAATGGCAGCATAGCCATCGTTTTCAGGCGTTTTGATCTGAGCGATACGATTGTCCGACACATCAAGCACGGTTACCGGAACGGAGACACCGTCATCGGTAAAAATACGCGTCATGCCGACCTTACGCCCAACAAGGCCTAGACTCATGATTATTCTCCTCTATCCAGCTACGATTGGCTGGCGAGCGCAACAAGTCAAAAAGGATAGCGAAACCGCTATCCAACGAAAGGCGGCGATTATAGCCGCAAAAACACTTTTACTGCAACTTAATTTCGACGTCGACACCGGCTGGCAAATCAAGCTTCATCAGCGCATCAACTGTTTTGTCAGTCGGATCAATGATATCCATCAAACGCAGATGTGTGCGAATCTCAAATTGGTCTCGTGAAGTCTTATTGACGTGCGGTGAACGTAGAACGTCAAAACGCTGAATCCGAGTTGGCAAAGGAACGGGGCCACGAACCACGGCACCGGTACGCTTTGCAGTTTCAACAATTTCCTGCGCCGACTGATCAATCAAACGGTAATCAAAGGCTTTCAGGCGGATACGAATTTTTTGGTTTTGCATGTGTTTTCCAAAGAGCGATGAGGCAAGACAAAGGCCCTGCCTCTAAGTTGATAATTACTCGATAATTTTTGCGACAACGCCGGCGCCGACGGTACGACCGCCTTCACGAATGGCGAAACGCAAACCTTCTTCCATGGCAATCGGGTTGATCAGTTTGACCGTCATCTGGATGTTATCCCCCGGCATGACCATTTCAACGCCTTCCGGTAGCGAAATAGCGCCCGTTACGTCCGTCGTGCGGAAGTAGAACTGCGGACGGTAATTATTGAAGAACGGGGTGTGACGTCCGCCTTCATCCTTCGACAGAACATACACCTCGCCAGTAAAGTGGGTGTGCGGATTGATTGAACCGGGCTTAGCCAGAACCTGGCCGCGTTCGACATCTTCTCGCTTGGTGCCGCGCAACAGCACGCCAACGTTGTCGCCAGCTTGGCCTTGATCAAGCAGTTTGCGGAACATTTCAACGCCAGTACAAATAGTCTTGACGGTCGGCTTAATGCCTACAATTTCGATTTCTTCGCCCACTTTAACCACGCCACGCTCAACACGACCGGTCACCACAGTGCCACGACCTGAAATGGAGAAGACGTCTTCAATCGGCAGTAGGAAAGGTTTATCTACGACGCGCTGTGGTGTCGGGATGTAGCTGTCAAGCGCCGCCGCCAGTGCCATGATGGCCCCTTCGCCGATTTCGCTGGTATCGCCTTCCAACGCTTTGAGTGCAGACCCCTTAATGATCGGAATGTCGTCACCCGGGAAGTCGTATTTGGAGAGCAATTCGCGAACTTCCATCTCAACGAGTTCGAGCAATTCTTCATCATCGACCATGTCGCATTTGTTGAGGAAGACGATGATGTAGGGCACTCCAACCTGACGCGCCAACAGGATGTGCTCGCGGGTCTGTGGCATCGGGCCGTCAGCCGCTGAACACACCAGAATAGCCCCGTCCATTTGGGCGGCACCAGTAATCATGTTTTTGATGTAGTCAGCGTGACCTGGGCAATCTACGTGTGCATAGTGACGGTTAGCCGTTTCGTATTCAACGTGTGCCGTATTGATGGTAATGCCGCGTGCTTTTTCTTCCGGTGCCGCATCAATTTGGTCGTAAGCTTTCGCCTCTCCACCAAATTTCTTCGACAAGATCGTCGTGATCGCCGCCGTCAATGTGGTCTTGCCGTGATCAACGTGACCAATCGTGCCGACATTTACGTGCGGCTTCGTACGTTCAAATTTTGCCTTAGCCATTTAGAGCTTCCTCAATAACCTAAATTACTTCTTGTTAATCACAGCCTCCGCGACGTTTTTCGGCGCTTCGACATAGTGTTTGAATTCCATTGAATAGGTGGCACGCCCCTGAGAAAGTGACCGAACCGTGGTCGAATAACCAAACATTTCGGCCAACGGCACTTCCGCTTTAATGGCTTTGATGCCGCCGGGCAGATCTTCCATGCCCTGCACCATGCCACGACGTCCAGACAGGTCACCCATGATGTTGCCCATGTACTCTTCCGGGGTCTCAACTTCAACCGACATCATCGGTTCCAGAAGCGTTGGCTGAGCTTTGCGCAAACCTTCCTTGTACGCCATCGAAGCCGCCATGCGGAAAGCGTTTTCATTCGAATCCACATCGTGGTACGAACCATCGAACAGGGTAAATTTCACATCGACCACTGGGAAACCGGCAAGAACACCACTCTTGACACAGTCCTGTAGTCCCTTGTCGACCGCCGGGATGTATTCACGCGGCACCGAACCGCCTTTAACGGCATCGACGAACTCATAACCTTTGCCGGCCTCATTGGGTTCAATTTTGAGCCAAACGTGACCGAACTGGCCGCGACCACCAGACTGCTTAACAAACTTACCTTCTTGCTCAACAGACTTCTTAATGCATTCCCGGTAAGCCACTTGTGGCGCACCAACATTGGCTTCGACACCAAATTCACGCTTCATTCGGTCAACAATAATTTCAAGGTGAAGCTCACCCATACCAGAAATAATTGTCTGCCCGGTTTCTTCATCGGTGCGCACCCGGAAAGACGGATCTTCATTTGCCAAACGACTGAGTGCCAGACCCATTTTTTCTTGGTCTGCCTTGGTTTTTGGCTCGACTGCAATATGGATAACCGGCTCAGGGAAAATCATCCGCTCAAGCGTGATCACAGCAGACGGATCACACAACGTTTCACCGGTCGTCACTTCTTTCAGACCGACACAAGCCGCGATATCACCCGCCAAAACTTCTTTGATTTCTACGCGATTATTGGCGTGCATCTGTAACACTCGACCAATACGCTCTTTACGACCCTTTATCGGATTGTAAATCGTGTCGCCAGATTTCAGCACCCCAGAGTAAACGCGAATAAAGGTTAGCTGCCCCACGTACGGATCAGTCATCAGCTTAAACGCCAGAGCCGAAAACTTAGCCCCATCATCTGCCATACGCGTATCAGGCTCGCCCTTTTCATTCTCCCCATCCACCGGAGGAATATCAACCGGCGACGGTAACAGATCAATCACCGCATCAAGCATCCGCTGAACGCCCTTGTTCTTGAACGCCGTGCCACAAAGCATAGGCTGAATTTCGCAAGCGATTGTACGATCTCGCAAACCTTTGATGATTTGAGCCTCACTCAACTCACCCGTTTCAAGGTACTGATTCATCATCTCTTCAGACGACTCAGCCGCAACTTCAACCATCTTGCCGCGCCATTCTTCGGCTTGCGCCAGCAACTCAGCGGGAATTTCGCGATAGTCGAACTTCATGCCCTGGGACGCTTCGTCCCAGTAGATCGCCTTCATCTTGACGAGATCAATGACGCCTTCAAAATAATCTTCCTTGCCAATCGGAATAACGATCGGCACCGGATTACCCTTGAGGCGATTGGCCATTTGGTCAACCACTTTGAAAAAGTTGGCTCCTTGACGGTCCATTTTGTTAACGAACGCAAGTCGCGGAACCTTGTACTTATTTGCCTGACGCCATACGGTTTCCGATTGCGGTTGGAC
>CAIWVX010000360.1 GCA_903916205.1 uncultured beta proteobacterium | reverse complement strand
GGTTCGCGGCAAGAGTCAGCACTTCGTGAAGCCAGAAAATCCGTCTCAGGATTCATCATGACGTCGAGTAACACTCTCAACGAGCTTGATTTAATGGAAGGCGTTGCCGAGCGCCGTTTCGAGGGGACGCTGGTTGATAGTGCCGCTTTCGATATCGGCAACAATTTTTATCCTGAACTTCAGGGTTCGCTGGCTATCGATAGCGATAAGCCGATCGTCTGGCTTTTTGCCCCCGATACGTCACCTGAACTCGTCGCCCAGGCCAATGATTTTCTTCAGCGCGTTCAGAAAAACGGGGAACTGGAGCGCATCAAAGATCGTTATTTTGGTCACGTTAAACGACTGACACAAGAAGATATCTTGCATATGATTGAGCGTATGCGCACCGTCTTGCCACGTTATCGAGAATTATTTCAAAACGCACAAGTAGAAACGGGAATTGATTGGCGCTTGCTTGCTGCATTGTCTTACCAAGAATCGCAATGGAGACCGCTCGCGACGAGTTCGACCGGTGTACGCGGGATGATGATGCTCACCGAAGAGACCGCAGATTTGCTGGGCGTAAGCAACCGCCTCGACCCGGCTCAGAGTATTCCAGCCGGTGCGAAATACCTCAGCGACCTGCGCGATGCTTTGCCGCCAAGCATCAATGAAGCTGATCGGATTTGGATGGCGCTAGCCGCGTATAACGTGGGGATGGGCCACCTGAATGCCGCACGTTATATCGCCAAAACACAGCAAGTCGATCCAAATTCTTGGTACGCCATGAAAAAGGTGTTACCGCTACTGGAAAAACCTCAATTCTATAATCGCCTGAAATCCGGCAAGGGGCGCGGCGGTGAAGCCGTCATGATGACCGAGAATATCCGCATGTATACCGAAATCATGAACCGTTACGAACGCCCCTACAATCCGCTGGAACGAAATTCAAAAACAACAACAATTAAAAAAAGCAACACGTTGCAGATTGATAACCTAAGGTTTTTTCCTTAAACCGATTTTCCTCAGTGTTAACGCGGTGCTTTCGCTGGCAGCCCTAGAACGTCCGCCGAATCTCTGCCGCAGAGATTCCCACCGGCGCGGGAATGACGGGGGGTCTGCGTCATTACGTTTATTCGATGTTTATTCGCGTATTCACCCGACAGCCGTGGGTTTATCGAGTAATTCGCTCAAGCCCACCCAGATAGGGCCGCAACACCTGCGGCACGGTAATGCTGCCATCGGCATTCTGGCCGTTTTCTATGATCGCGACCAATGTCCGGCCAACCGCTAGACCTGAGCCATTTAAGGTATGCAGCACTTCAGTCTTGTTTTTGTCATTGCGGTAGCGTGCCTGCATCCGGCGAGCCTGAAACGAGCCAAAGTTAGAGCAGGAGGAGATTTCGCGGTACGTATTCTGCGCCGGCAACCAGACTTCAAGATCGTAGGTTTTGGCTGACGAAAAGCCCATATCGCCGGTACACAAAACAACGCGTCGGTAGGGCAATTCTAGGCGTTCAAGAATAATCTCGGCATGGCGCGTCAGCTCTTCGTGCGCTGCATTCGAGGTTTCTGGCGCGACAACTTGGACTAACTCCACCTTGTCAAACTGATGCTGGCGAATCATGCCACGCGTGTCCTTGCCATACGAACCGGCCTCTGAACGGAAGCATGGGGTATGACAAACCATCTTCAACGGCAGTGTTTCTTGCGCTAGGATTTCATCACGCACGATATTGGTCACCGGCACTTCTGCCGTGGGGATTAGGTACAGCGGCTCGGCATCGTCACGCAAAATTTTGAACAGGTCGGCTTCAAATTTTGGCAATTGCCCCGTCCCGAACAAGCTCGCCGCATTCACCATATACGGGGCGTAAATTTCGGTGTAGCCGTGTTCTTCTCCATGAACATCAAGCATGAATTGAGCAATAGCGCGATGCAAACGGGCTAATGGGCCTTTCATCAATGAAAAACGCGCACCGGCAATTTTGGCGGCGGTTGAAAAATCAAGCAGCCCCAGTGACTCGCCTAGATCAACGTGATCCTTAACGGCAAAATCAAATTGACGTGGTACGCCCCAACGATGAACTTCAACGTTATCGGCTTCCGATTGGCCCAACGGTACGCTGTCCTGCGGCACATTTGGAATGGCCGCG
>CAIWVX010000359.1 GCA_903916205.1 uncultured beta proteobacterium | reverse complement strand
CTGGGCGATTGGCGAACCGATAGGGCCCATCGAGAAAGGTATGACGTACATGGTACGGCCCTTCATGCAGCCCTTGAATAGCGCATTCAGGGTCTGGCGCATTTTTGCGGGTTCTTCCCAGTTGTTCGTAGGGCCAGCATCTTCTTGCTTTTCTGAGCAAATATAGGTGCGATCTTCTACTCGGGCCACATCGGAAGGATCGGAAAAAGCCAAGAAGGAGTTTTTGCGTTTTTTAAGCTTGATGAAAGTTCCGGCTTGAACCAGTTCGTTGCATAGTCGGTCATATTCTTCCTGCGACCCATCAGCCCAGACAACGCGATCAGGCGTAACAAGCGCAGCAATTTCAGCGACCCACTTCTTCAGACCTTCATGCTTGACATAATCAGGTGCATTGATAGATAAAGTTTGACTCATGGAAATACTCTCTTTCTGTGACCAAAAGATAGTGAAAAAAAAGGAAGGTGATGGTAGTAGTAGTACGACATGATACGAATGCCCTGAGAGAGCAAACTTAGCAAGATCTCAAAGCGCCACGCAGAAAGAGGTTGTAGCCCTTGCCGAAGAAGCGCTTGCTCAGCACTGAGTTGAAGGAATTCAGGCATTTTCTATGTGAAGGGTGATTACCAAGAATTGGCCTTTGAATCATATCACAGCTCAATCTGGACTTGCAGACCCGTAAAAACAAAAACCCGTAAAAACAAAACAAATGAGGCGTTTTAAAGCTGGCTCGATCAATTTCATGCGGTCACCTTGACAAACTTATTCCTTTTCCTTATGTTATCGCTCCATCTTGTTATTTCTATTGATTATTTTTTTATCGGTGATAAAATCCTAATAATTGAGTAACACTCAAATTTTGTAGGAGATTTTCTGATGCAAATAACACTGAAGGCAGGGTTGCTGTGCATTGCTCTGTTAGGCTCTTGTTTGGCAACGGTCGATGTTTCCATCGCCGCTGAAAAACATACGTCTAGCGCACATAAGAAAAAGAATAAAGCGGTTCCTGAGGTGGCTAAGAAATCACCTTCCCGTCCCCTTAAAAAACGCACCGCAGTTTCTTCGAATGCGCTTGAACAGGGGCAAGACGCACGTATTTTGGCTGTCCACTCAGGTTCAGCGCTGGTTGTCGATCAAACTGGGGGCGATGCTCTCTTTCAGAAAAATGCCAATACCGTCGTACCGATTGCCTCAATTACCAAGTTGATGACGGCCATGGTGGTTCTGGACAGTTCGCCTAATTTGCAAGCCTCTTTCCGCATTACCGACGATGACGTTGATTATTTGCGCAGAAGTCATTCGCGCTTGCAGGTTGGCGCGGTCGTCTCGCGCGAATCCGCGCTTTTGCTGGCTCTAATGTCCTCTGAAAATCGTGCGGCGCATGCCTTGGCACGGCAATATCCGGGAGGGATGCCCGCGTTTCTCGAAGCAATGAATGCCAAGGCTCACACTTTGGGTATGAATAATACGCGTTTTGAAGATCCGACCGGATTGACCCAAAAGAATGTCTCTACCGCCCATGATTTGGCAAAAATGGTGGCGGCCGCTTACCGCTACCCCCTGATTCGCGAATTATCCACGACATCCTCAGCTACCGTCGAAATCAGTGGCCGTGAACTGGCCTTTCGCAACACCAATCCACTGGTCAAGAACCCCGCATGGGATGTCGGTGTTTCAAAAACGGGTTACATTCACGAGGAGGGTAAGTGCCTTGTCATGCAGGCGCGTTTAGCAGACAAACCCGTAGTTATCGTGCTACTCGACTCCGTCAGCGCGACGACTCGAGCAAGCGATGCCAATAGGATTAAACGCTGGATGGAAAACACCTATACAGCCCAGCGACTACCCACTCGCGCCGCGGCGTTGTCGGGGCGTGAGTTGCCTAACGGGTGAAATGCTTTATTTCATTCGCTTATTACGCGCCAGAAATGGCTTTAAAAAACGCCCCGTGTGGCTCGTGCGAGCTTGAGTAATGACTTTCGGCGTACCTGCGGCAAGAATTTTTCCGCCACCCGCGCCTCCTTCTGGGCCTAGATCGACAATCCAATCCGCCGTTCTTATAACGTCCAGATTGTGTTCGATAACCACCACGGTATTGCCATGGTCGGCCAAGCGATGCAGTACCTTGAGCAGCATCTCGATGTCTTGAAAGTGTAGGCCGGTCGTCGGTTCATCGAGAATGTAGAGGGTGCGACCGGTGTCCCGCTTGGAGAGTTCGAGTGCCAGCTTGACCCGTTGCGCTTCGCCGCCCGAAAGGGTGGTGGCGGCTTGACCAAGCGTAATGTAAGACAGTCCGACATCGACAAGTGTTTGTAGTTTGCGGGCGACAACCGGTATGGCATCAAAAAAGTCATGGGCTTGTTCGACGGTCATTTTCAGGATGTCGTGGATGGTCTTGCCCTTGTAGTGAATTTCCAAGGTTTCGCGGTTATAGCGCTGGCCATGACAGACGTCACACGAGACGTAAATATCCGGCAGGAAGTGCATTTCGACCTTGATTACGCCGTCACCCTGACAAGCTTCGCAGCGACCTCCTTTGACGTTAAAGGAGAATCGCCCAGGGCCGTAGCCGCGTGAGCGCGATTCAGGTACGCCCGCAAACAGTTCGCGGATCGGTGTCAATAACCCGGTGTAGGTGGCCGGGTTGGAGCGTGGGGTGCGACCAATGGGCGATTGATCTACGTTGATGACCTTATCAAAGTGATCGAGTCCAATGATCTTGTCGTGTTCGGCGGGTTCCGCCGTCGAACCGTAAAGATGCCTAGCGGCAGCGGTGTAGAGGGTGTCGTTAATTAAGGTCGATTTCCCCGATCCAGACACGCCGGTGATGCAGGTAAATAGTCCAACCGGCAACTCGAGTGTCACGTTTTTAAGGTTGTTGCCACGCGCCCCGATGAGCTGCAATACCCGTAGCGGATCACGTTGGCGGGGGGTGCCCGGTGCGGCAATACATCGACGCCCGGAGAGATAATCGCCCGTCATCGACGCCGGATTGCTGGCGACCTGTTCCGGTGTGCCTTCGGCGACAATGAAACCGCCATGTACCCCCGCGCCGGGGCCGATGTCGACCACATAATCGGCGCTGCAAATGGCTTCTTCATCGTGCTCGACAACAATCACCGTGTTACCAATGTCGCGCAATTGCTTGAGTGTTTTCAGCAGGCGGCTATTATCGCGCTGGTGCAGGCCGATGGATGGTTCATCAAGAACATACATCACCCCCGTCAAACCCGAGCCAATCTGTGAGGCCAGACGAATGCGCTGCGCTTCGCCCCCGGACAGCGTTTCAGCCGAGCGGTCAAGGGAGAGGTAATCCAGGCCAACATTGATCAGAAATTGCAAGCGGCTGGTAATTTCCTTGAGGACTTTTTCCGCAACCTGTGCCTTGTTACCGAGCAGTTCTAGCGTTTCAAAATACTGCCGCGCTTGGGCCAATGGCAAACGGCTGACTTCATGCAGAGTAAGCGCACCGGACGACGCGCCAATACGCACATGACGCGCTTCTTCACGCAAGCGCGCACCATTGCAACTGGGACAGATCTTGTTGCTGATCAATTTAGCCAGTTCTTCGCGTACCGTGAGCGAATCGGTTTCTTTGTAGCGGCGCTCGAAGTTGTTGATGATGCCCTCGAAAGCATGGTCGCGGTCAAAGCGCGTGCCTTTTTCATTGAGGTAGCGAAAACGAATGATCTCTTTGCCGGAACCGTAGAGCACGATTGTGCGGATATTTTCGGGCAACGCGGCAAAAGGGGTGTCGATGTCAAAAGCGTAATGTTCGGCCAGTGAGGTGAGCAATTGAAAGTAAAATTGATTGCGTCTATCCCAACTCCGTATGGCCCCGGCGGCTAGCGATAACTCGGGATTGGCGATGATGCGTTTCGGATCAAAGAACTGAATCACGCCGAGTCCGTCGCAGCTCGGGCAGGCTCCCATCGGGTTATTGAAGGAGAAAATACGCGGTTCGAGTTCCTGTAACGAGTAAGAGCACACCGGACAGGCAAATTTGGCTGAAAAGAGATGTTCCTTTGCTGAATCCATCTCGTAGGCGATAGCCCGCCCGTCGGCGTGACGCAAGGCGGTTTCAAAGGATTCAGCAAGACGCTGGCGCATGTCAGGGCGGACTTTGAGCCGATCTACGACAACATCAACGGTATGTTTCTGCGTCTTGGCTAGTTTGGGCAAAGCGTCTATTTCGCAGATTTTTCCATCGACCCGCAAACGCACAAAACCCTGTGCGCGCAGTTCGGCAAAAAGTTCGACTTGCTCCCCCTTACGGTTAGCCACCACCGGGGCCAAAATCATCAACTTGGTATCATTTGGCAGGGCCAAAACATGATCGACCATTTGCGAAACAGTCTGCGAATCAAGCGGCTGTTGATGTTCAGGGCAGTAAGGTGTGCCAGCACGGGCAAAGAGCAGACGCAGATAATCGTGAATCTCGGTAACGGTGCCGACGGTCGAGCGCGGATTGTGACTGGTAGCTTTTTGTTCGATAGAATTAGCGGGAGATTAGCCTTCGATCAAATCAACATCGGG
>CAIWVX010000358.1 GCA_903916205.1 uncultured beta proteobacterium | reverse complement strand
TTTCATTAATAAGGCAGTACGTTTTGAGTTTACAGAGTTATCAGGCGGTAGATCGTGATCAATTGGCCAAAGACATCAGCGACATTCACCGGCAATCGGTGGCCAATACAGGCATTGACGATTTTAAGCATTTGACCAAAATGGAACGCTGGGGAAAAGCCTGTTCCCTCGTTGGTTATGCGACGGCCTGGATCTTTCCAAATCCTATTTCCGCATTATTAATCAGTCAGGGTAGCTTCACCCGTTGGACACAAGTCGGGCATCCGATAGTGCATAGAGCCTACAACAAAATCGAAGGTGTCGACGCCAACTATACCAGCAAACACTTTGCCCAAGGCTGGCGACGGTTTCTGGATTGGCCGGACTGGATGACCCCGGCCGGCTGGCATCATGAGCATGACAAGCTGCACCATTACAGCCTCGGTGAAAAAAATGACCCCAACAATGCCCAACACAATATGGAATGGCTGAGACAATCCAGCCTGCCGATGTGGCAACGCTATGTGATCGTGGCGCTATTTTCCGGGATCTGGAAGCTTATTTATTACACCCCCCGAACCCATAAAGAATTAGTCTTGAACGCCGCTCGGCATCGTCATGAACCGGAGCCGGTGATGACCCGTCTGGGGGCGTGGAGTCTGTTCACCAAACAGGGGCAAGGCTTGTGGCTGGAGAGTATCTTGCCGTATATCGCTTATCGCTTCGTGCTGATACCCTTACTGTTTTTACCTTTGGGCAGCTTCGCCGTACTCAGCGTCTTGCTTAACTCACTGCTGGCGGAAATATTCACCAACATGCACAGCTTTCTGGTGATGATGCCCAATCATGCCGGTGACGACGTGATGATGTTTGACGAGAAAGCCAAAGGGAAGGGGGAGTTTTACTTGCGCCAGATCCTGGGTTCGGTCAATTACCCGACCGGTTCCAACGTGAATGACTTCTTCTACGGCTGGTTAAACTATCAAATCGAACACCATTTGTGGCCGGACATGCCCCTAAGCCAATACCAAAAAGTCCAACCTCAGGTACAGGCCTTGTGCAAAAAGTATAATATTCCCTATCTTCAGGAATCGGTTTTTAAAAGATTGTTGAAAGCCGTGGACATCATGGTCGGCAAAACCTCAATGCTGAAACCAAACTACGCAAGCTGAAGTCGGGAGTATGAATAAAGCCCAGATACAATGTCTTGCGGTGTTCGCCGTATTTGCCGTGATCGGTTTCGGTCCGGTTTCACCGGGCTGTCTGATCGGCATGTATGTGGTCATCAAGCGACCCCACTGGTTTTCAACACTGGTTGATGATCTCTACGGCAATCCCATGCCCAAGCGACTGATCACCTCAAACAAGGTGCGGATCAAAGCCTTCCTGTGCCTATTGACATTATTCATCCTCGATATAGCGCCGGTACCGGTCACTCCGGTTGTTGCCGTCGTGATCATTTTGAGCAGGCCGCAATGGTTCCTGAGCGTCGTCAAAGGTGTGTATAGCGAAAGGGTATATTGAAATTATAACCCGTTGCTCGGCCAGTTAGG
>CAIWVX010000357.1 GCA_903916205.1 uncultured beta proteobacterium | reverse complement strand
TGAGCGGAAACCGGCTCCGGGCTACGCCCTCCGCCGATTTCCGCTCACAACAAAAAAAGCGGACAATTCATGTGCTACAGAACCGGACAAATCTAAAAACCCGTGACAGCACCTATCGTCAATCGGATCAATAAGTTAAAAAGACGGGTTAGATCAACGAACTGGATTCCGGGTCAAGCCCGGAATGACGAGAAATCACAGGCTTAGCGGTCAAACAAACTGACCGTTCCACTAAAGTGGTCCCTTGGGTCAAGACAATACTGAGCCGGTTTATCGGCAATCACTGCCAATCGTGGGCATGGCTATGGACATGTTCGACGCCTTCGTGTTGATGCTTATGCCGGTGCGCTAAACCGGCGTGTTCTAAAAGCGGCAGGTCGGTTAAGGCCGATTTAATCGGGCCATCAAACAAAATGTGGCCCTGTTGGCTCAAGACGATACATCGCTCTCCCAATTCGGCGGCCAAGGAGAGATTGTGCGTAGCGACAACCAACGTTTTGCCTGAATGGAGCAGCTCATCGATCAGCCACCCGACGGTGGCCGGGTCAAGGCTGGAGGACGGTTCATCGAGGAGCATTAACTCCGGGTCGAGTGTCAGTAGGCTAGCGAGCGCCACTTTTTGCTTCTGCCCGCCCGAGAGAAGGAAGGGCGCTTTATCGAGGAATTCGTCCAGTTTAAGCTGGCGGCTCCAATACGCCACCCGTTCTGCAATATCAGGCAAACCCAGTTGGCGAGGGCCATAGCCGAGTTCTTCGCGTACCGTGGGGTTAAACAGCATGACTTCTGGCTGTTGGAACAGCAAGACACAGAATTTGCGAAAAGTTCGACCGTGGTCGGCTTGCTTTAGATACTGGCGAGTCAATAATTGGCCCTGCCAACGTAGCTCACCTGAGGTGGGTTCGACCAAGCCATTGAGTAGCCTAAGGAGGGTCGATTTGCCGCAACCGTTGGCCCCGAGTAACACCAGTTTTTCTCCCCGCTGGAGGGAGAAGCTCAAGTCATTTAACAGCAAGGCTTCGTCCGGCCAAGCGAAGCTAACGTGACGTAATTCAATCATCAAAGGCTCCTCTTGAGCGCATCGCCAGTGCCGCCTGATTGGCTGAGGCCAGCGTTTTATCGAGCAAGGTATCGGTTTGCGATACGGCGTGTCGGGTCTTATCGAGCCGACGCGGCGGCATCAGATTTCTGCTCTCAAAGGCCAGTTGAAAATCGCCGATGATGCGCTCAAACGTCTTGATTTGGCTGATGGACAGCGTGGCGATCAAGCGTAATAACGGAAAATTTCGCAGCGCCGCAAGAAGGTCGATTGACCTTATGAGCCAGAATCCAAGAAACACCAGCAGCAGCACGCGGGTATTAACGAGGAGCAAATAATTAACGTGGAAATTACCTTGCCAAAAGGAGACGGCGCTATAGCCGAGGCTCAGGCTTAGATTGAAGGCCACAACGGACGTCAAAGTCTTGCGCAGGAGAACCCAAGCTCGGCGGCCCGAACCCAGTAAAGCCGCCACCAACAAGACGCCCAAGAGGCTTGGTGAGTGGATGAAAGTAATGGCCATAACGCTCAACAGATAAGCGAGCAGCACCCATTGAGGCGTTAGACGATGGGCCATTTTCGCGCTTTCACGTAACGGAGTACGCCGACGGTCATCATGGCTTCACCAAGGCCAATCACGGCGTGCGGAAGGAGAATCGCTGGCAGCGTTATTGAGAGGCCAAAGGGAAAGAACAGCGGCGAGCCATCGGCTTGGTGCGCAATCATCGGCTGAATGCCGAGCATCAAGGCCACCAAGCCTCCGGGCAACACCACAGAAACCCAAGCCGCGAGAGCAATCGAGAGGGTGTCGCCTAGGGGTTTAAGACTTTTTCGCGTGGCAACCGCCGCCGCTGCACCCAGCAGCCCGATGCACAAGGCATTGACCGCCAACGAAGTGATGCCACCGGCACCCAAAAGAAAAGACTGGAGCAACAAAACAAGGCTATACGCCAAAAACGCCGAGCGCACGCCAAAGACCAGCGCCAGAATCGCCACACCGAGGGCATGGCCCGAACTGCCGCCGGGGATGGGCACCATCACTAAACTCAAAGCGTAAGCCAGCGCAGTCAGCATCGCCAATCGCGGGACGCTCGTCTCATCGAGCGACTTACGTAAGCCTTTAGCGGCCCAAGCCCACGCGCCAACGGCTAGGGCATAGGCGGGGAGGTAGGTTTGAGGTGCAAGAAAACCGTCCGGGATGTGCATGGTAAGCCGCCCTCAGAACAACAAAGACGCTGAAAAAATCAGGCGGTATTTTTCCCGGCCTTCGGTGCCTTGTTGCAGATCACGCTCATTCAACTTCGTCCAGAGGGGTTTTTTAAGCCCCAAGGCAAAGCTCATATTTTGCCAATACGCACGTATCCCCGGCATGGCATAGATCACCTGTCCACCGGTTCCGGTGGCGGGAGAGCCATTCTCTTGGTCACGTTCTAGCGAGAGGTGCTGTAATTCAATGACCGGGTCCAAGCGGAAACGCTTTTCCGGGAGAGTCCATCCGCGAT
>CAIWVX010000356.1 GCA_903916205.1 uncultured beta proteobacterium | reverse complement strand
TAACTTTCTGAGCGCGATCTTGATGCTCCGCCAGCGTGGACTCAATTAACGTGATTGTTTTTGCAAGAGCACGTCGTTGCCCAGAGAGCACGCCGTCGACCAGTTGCTGATCGACGACAGAGAGTCCCTCGCCGGTAGAAAGTTTTGCATCCATTCGGTTCAACTTCCTTTAGTTACTTAAGCTTTTGGGTAAGCTTTACGGATTTCTTCAAGAACCTTGGTCGCCGCATCTTCAACACGCGTTCCCGGACCGAAAACAGCCTTGGCTCCTCCAGCGAAAAGTGCATCGTAATCTTGAGCTGGAATAACGCCGCCAGCAAAGACAATGATGTCGTTAGCGCCTTGAGCCTTAAGGGCTTGAACCAGTTGCGGAACCAACGTCTTGTGACCAGCGGCCAGTGACGAGCAGCCGATGGCATGAACGTCATTTTCGATAGCTAAACGAGCCGCTTCTTCAGGGGTCTGGAACAGCGGGCCTACGTCGATGTCAAATCCGAGGTCAGCAAACGAGGTGGCAACTACCTTGGCACCACGGTCATGACCGTCTTGGCCGAGTTTGGCAATCATCACTCGCGGACGACGACCTTGTTCAGCGGCGAATTTCTCGATGTCGGTTTTAATCCCTTCCCAGCTGGTTTGACCTTCCACGATGGCTCCGTAAACACCTGAAATGGTTTGATTGTTGGCACGATGACGACCAAAGATTTTTTCCAGAGCATCCGAAACTTCACCGACGGTAGCGCGCAGACGCATCGCCTTGATGGCGAGATCCAGCAGGTTGCCTGGACCACCAGCCGCACAGGCTGTCAGTGCTTCAAGCGCGGCATTGCAAGCGGCGGTATTACGGGTTGCGCGAATCTTCTTCAGACTGGCAACTTGCTCCTCACGAACGGCGACATTGTCAATATCCAGAATTTCTATTGGATCTTCTTTAGCCAGCTTGTACTTGTTGACGCCGACGATAACTTGCTTGCCAGAGTCGATCAGGGCTTGTGTTTCAGCGGCACAGGTTTCGATCTTCATCTTGGCCCAGCCCGATTCAACCGCCTTGACCATGCCACCCATTGCTTCAACTTCTTCGATGATGGCCCAAGCTTTGTCAGCCATGTCTTGGGTCAGTCTTTCCATCATGTAGGAACCGGCCCAAGGATCAACTACGTTACAGATCTTGGTTTCTTCTTGGATGATGATCTGGGTGTTACGTGCAATACGTGATGAGAATGCCGTCGGCAAAGCAATTGCTTCATCAAGGGCATTGGTGTGCAACGATTGGGTTCCGCCGAAAACGGCGGCCATTGCTTCGATGGTGGTGCGGATCACGTTATTGTAGGGATCCTGCTCAGTTAGCGACCAGCCGGATGTTTGGCTGTGCGTACGCAGCATCATCGATTTCGGGCTCTTGGCACCCAGCTTCGACATGATTCGATGCCACAACATGCGAGCAGCGCGCATCTTAGCGATTTCGAGGTAGAAATTCATACCGACGGCCCAGAAGAACGACAGGCGACCCGCGAATTCGTCAATATCCATGCCCGATGCAACACCGGTACGAACGTATTCGGCACCATCCGCGAGCGTGAAGGCCATTTCAATCGCTTGATTGGCACCGGCTTCTTGCATGTGGTAACCAGAAATCGAGATCGAGTTGAACTTTGGCATGTTTTGCGCTGTGTAACCGAAGATGTCAGCAATAATTTTCATCGACGGCGTGGGCGGGTAGATGTAGGTGTTGCGAACCATAAACTCTTTCAGAATGTCATTCTGAATCGTGCCGGTCAGCAGGTCTTGCGATACGCCTTGCTCTTCAGCGGCCACAACATAACCCGCCAGAACAGGTAATACAGCGCCGTTCATGGTCATCGAGACCGAGACTTTATCGAGCGGAATGCCGTTAAATAAAACCTTCATGTCTTCGACGGAGTCAATGGCTACACCTGCTTTGCCGACGTCGCCAACAACACGGGCGTTGTCAGAGTCATAGCCACGGTGCGTAGCCAAATCGAATGCCACCGAAACGCCTTGGCCGCCGGCGGCCAGCGCCTTGCGGTAGAACGCATTGGATTCAGTCGCGGTAGAGAAACCGGCGTACTGACGAATGGTCCAAGGGCGTGCAGCATACATGGTGGCTTGTGGGCCGCGTGTGTAAGGAGCGAAGCCTGGGAGCGTGTCAGTCAGCGTCAGATTGGCAACGTCTTGTTTGGTGTAAAGCGGCTTGACAACGATGCCTTCAGATGTAACCCAGTTAAGAGCATCAATATTGCCGCCGGGAGCGGACTTAGAAGCTGCTTTTTTCCAAGCGTCCAAACCATTGGATGAATCAGGTAATGCAGTGCTGTTCTCGTTAGACATTACTATACCTTTCAGGGATAAAAAAAATTGAGGGGTGCTTTTTTAATGGAAATCGGAAATTGAAACCTTAATCTCGCGGGAATCAGTTAGCTGACCATAAAATACAGAAACCCCTTGAACTTATAATGCTACTTTATCCTTAAGATCAAGGCAAGAAAAAGTCTGTCATCGCTCTACTCAAGAGTCCACACATCAATTTTCACTAGCCGCCTGTTGGGCTTGATGGGTCGAAGCGAAAAAGGTGGGAGACGAGCGCAGTTTTTCACGGATTTCAAGCGAATAGTTGTTCTATTCGCGCCAAAATACGGGGAAAAATGAGCCGTCTTCCCACATTTTGCAGCCGACTTGGTCAAGTCCGACAGGCGGCTAGAGCGCTTTGATCGTCAAGTAGTTCATGTTGGTGGCTCAAGTATCGTTGCCACTGTTTCACGAGTCCAACACCTCGGCTTGAATCGCACCCGTCGTCCCTGTTCTGCGCTTACGATGAAGTAGAGTATCCGGTCGCGTTTGGCTCGCTTACAGCGGGAAATTGAAGCGCTTGAGTAGTTTTCCGGTTTCGTACAAAGGTAAGCCCATTACGCCGGTATAACTGCCGATTAAATGTTCGACAAAAAGAGCGGCGCTCCCTTGAATGCCATAGGCACCGGCTTTATCCATCGGTTCGCCGCTCGCGATATAGCGTTGGATCTCGGCCTCATCGAGCACGCTGAAACGTACTTCGCTGAGCGAAAGCTGCGATTCGATATGCCCTTCATAGGTTACTGAAATGGCGGTCAGTACGCGATGTGATTGCCCCGAAAGACGTTGCAGAATGTGCTTTGCGTCTTCGTGACTACTGGGTTTACCAATGATCTCACCGTCAAATTCAAGCGTGGTATCGGCGGCCAAGACCGGCTGATGCGGTAATTTTCGCCAATCGACGATGTGCCAGCCGTGTTGGGCTTTAGCTTGAGCTACGCGTTGTACATAATCTATCGGAGCTTCACCGGCATGTGGCGTTTCATCAAGTTCGATGTCTGCACGCGGCGCTTCGCGAAACTCGATAATGTCGAATGGGACGCCAATCTGGGTCAACAATTCACGCCGTCGCGGGCTACGCGAAGCCAGGTAAATTCGTGGGTTATGCAGCTTAATTGGCATCCCGGTAGGCCTTAATAATTTGTGCTTTGTGCTATTCGTCGGGTAGACGGCAAATTTAACCTTCCCGGTGATAGGGATGGTTTTTAACCACGCTGACCGCCCGGTACAACTGTTCGCATAGCATGAGACGGGCCAAGGCATGGGGCAGTGTCAGGCTGGAAAGCCGGAGCGACTCATTGGCGCGTTGCTTTAACGTGTCATCAATGCCGTCGGCTCCGCCAATAATAAAGGCCGTATCACCGCCTTCGCGCATCCAGTCTTCGAGACGATGCGCGAGTTTTACGGTGGTTAAATCGGTGCCTCGTTCATCAAGCACGATAATCCGGTTGTAACCCTGCAATACGGGCAGCAAACGCGATTTTTCGGCGGAGAGAAGTTGCTCACGCGTTTTAGAGCCTCGTGTTTCGGGCTTGATTTCGACCACGTTCAAGGGGAGTTCACGTGGCATGCGTTTGATGTACTCAGCGCAGCCTTTGGCGACCCATTCGGGAAGTTTATGCCCGACCGCGAAAATGCTGAGTTTCATCTACACCAAACCCGTTAGTAAACTACGCCGATTCCGCCGCTTTGCGTACGCGACTCGGCCCTTTGCTGCTCCACAATTCTTCAAGATTGTAATAGGTGCGAATGGCCGGTTGCATAACATGGACGACGATATCACCAAGATCGACGAGCACCCATTCGCCGCCATCTTCTCCTTCGGTGGAAAGGATTTCCCCGCCCGCTGCGCGGACTTTATCCTCGACATGGCGTGCCAGCGAACGCACCTGACGGTTTGAGTCGCCGGAGGCGATGATGATGCGCTCAAAAAGCGGCGTAAGTTTACTGGTGTTGATGACTTCGATCTCTTTGGCTTTGATGTCCTCAAGGGCGCTGACGACAAGTTTTTCGAGCTGGCTGACGTTCATTAGGAAATTAATTCTCCAAGTAAAAATGATGGTTTTGAATATAGGAAATTACGGCATCGGGTAATAAATACCGCGCACTTTCTCCCGTGGATAACAAATGGCGAATTCGGGTTGCCGATATGTCGAGTTGGGTCATCGAAAAACAAGCAATGCGACCACCCGGCGACGCGGTCAATTCTGCGGTATTAGCGCAATAGCGTTGGCGAAAAAGGCTAGACAACGGGGCTGGCAAGCTATCCGCTTCAACTGGATAACTCGGACGATGGGCCACCGCAATATGGGCTAGATCGAGCAAACTCTCCCAGCGATGCCAGCTCGTCAAACCGGAAAAGGCATCGGCACCGACCAGCAGGACCAAGGGGCGCTGAGCCCCGCACTCCTCAGGCTGGCGCAAGCGCTCCAGTGTCGGCACGGTATAGCTGGGCTGGGCGGCTTCGATTTCAGAGGAATCGAGTTCAAAGCGCGAATTTGCCGCAATGGCTAGACGCACCATTTCGAGACGTTGCTTGGCATCGACATGCGGTGCTTCTCGCAAGACCGGACTCCCGGCAGGAATCCAGCGTACCGCCGCCAGTCCGAGTGAATCGGCGGCGGCTTCAGCCAAGCGCAAATGACCAAAGTGCACCGGGTCGAAAGTGCCACCAAAAACACCGAGCGGCTGGCTCAGCGAAGCCTCAGACATTTTCGTCAATGGTCACAAAAACGTCGCGATAACTTACGTAAAAACTAGCGTACAACACCGGCATACCGATAAAAACAATCATCAGCGAAAACAGGATCAATACCGGGCTGCTTTGCCCAGCAAAAACCGAACTCAGCAAATTCAAAACAAGCCCCGGAAGCAATAGTCCGGCGATTAGAATACACAGCGAAAAGACCAGAAAGGCCCGCCAGTTGCGCAAACACGCAACTAGGCTGAAAAACAAGGCTTTTCCTGACGACAGATCATGCCAGGCGGCGAGTACCGGCGCATACCAGTAAGCCATCATCAGTGGAGAAAACAAGGCGAGCGCCACCAGTCCCGAGAGCATGATGTCGGTTTCACTGGCTTGCGGCCCGCTGGTATTTTTTCCGGCGATGAAGAAATTGAGTAGCACGCCATCGTCAATCAACGAGGTCAGACCGAGAATGGCGAGTGCCGCGATCAGATAGATCACCCCAAGAATAAGCAAGGTTCGCAAATTGACACGAAATCCTGAAAGCAGGAGTGCCGGATTGATCTGCTCACCTTGCTCGATGAGTCGGCAAATGTTCATCAAGCTGACCGAAAAAACCGGGATGCAAAGCGTAGCTATCACCGGGCCGATAACCGGTACGGAGTTGAGAATGACCATCAACATCCAGTAACTGAGCACGATGATCGGTAGCATAAACTGGAACTTGCGGAAAATTTTGAAACCGTCGAGTAGCCAGCGCCAACCTTGGCGTGCAGTGAGAATGCGTACTTTCATAGTGGGCAATTAGTTAGCAACAAAAATATCTCGATACGAAACATAGATTGAACCGGCAAGAACCGGAATAAAGATCAGAAAGCCAAGGCCAACCGGGAGTGCTGCAAAAAACAGCAGTACCAGTACCATCAAACCGTAAACGAGGAAGGGCAAGGTGTTTTTTAGACAGGCGTTGAAGCTCGCCTTAAACGCCTCCAGCGGAGTCATGTTGTTGAAGAAAATCAACGCTGGGGCAAACCACATGCCCATTGACAGAGGCATCATAAAAGCCAGTTTGAAGAGCAGGGCAAGCATCGACCCACCAAGCAATAGCCCGAGTCCCGCCGGAGAGCCGATCATTGATCCGCTGATTAGCAGCGCGGTAAGGGCATCGAGGATTAATAAGCTGCCCATGTAAATTACGCCGAGCACCACTAGCGCATTGGTGTTGCTACGAAAACCAGCGAAAACATCTTCAATAGTCATAGACTCCGCCTCACTGGCCTTTTGACAAATCGCCAGAAAGCCCGCGCCGACAAGCGGGGTCAGAAGATTAGCCGCCATCGGCCCGACCCCTCTGACAATATTCAAGGCAATATAGGCCACAATCAGCAGCAAAGTCAGCGCGACCCACAGACCGGGGTTGACCATGAAAATAGCCCAGCCCTGCTTCAGCCACTCGAAACCGTTACCTGCCGGGACGAGGCGACTGCTACCGTCAAAAGCCGGTGCCGGTAGCGGAAAGTGTTCCATTGCATTACTCATCGGAGAGAGACCGGCAAAAGGCGAGTGGACAAAACAGCTTCGTTTGTGGGAGGCGCGACCGGCAGAAAAAGGCAATAAGCGCTCAGAATTTTTTAATAACCCACATAGGTATGCTTAGCTTCGATGCCCCCGGCGTTTCCATGGGTACGAAAACGCCGTCACCACTGGTATCCACGAGGGTATAAGGCGCACCATGCTCCGGCGTTACCGTGATTCGGTAAAGTTTGCCATTGATGCGGTGTTCCTCGACCACATTGCCGTCACGAATAGAAATGGTGACTTGTGACTGAAATGAGTCGTCGATCAACTCCACGGCTGGCTTGGTGTTGGAGTGCGGCAGCGCGGCAGCGCTTTGAGCCATAACCGGGCTGGTGGCCAACCCGAGCAAGAGAGTAAAAGCAGTAAGTTGGCGCATAAATAAGGCTTCCTGATATTTTTCAAATAGAGGCAAAAACGACGGTGAATTTCTTTGCGTTTCCTTCGCCTCTTGGTGTCTTTGCCGTGGATTGTTGATTTTTAAAACCTCTTGGCTGGTCTACGAATACCTCATCAATTCAAGCTTGGAAGACGTGCTTGGATAAGGTCTGAGTCGTTACGTTTGCGATTGTATTACAGATTGAGC
>CAIWVX010000355.1 GCA_903916205.1 uncultured beta proteobacterium | reverse complement strand
GGCCAATTTCACACCCTGCGCAATTTGATTGTCTCGCTCAATCTCGAAGCCGCAGAACTGCTCGAACTCACGCAATGGAAGAGTGACGAGGAAATGGCCGCATTACCGAGCCACCCAGAAGCGCACGAGTCGTTACGCGACGAGTGCGCCGATGTGCTTCTCTACCTGCTGCTGATCGCCGATAAAGCGGGAATAAATCTGGAAGAAGCCGCCCGCGCCAAACTGGAAAAAAATGCAGTGAATTACCCGGTAGAAAAAAGCTACGGTTCAAGCCGCAAATACACACAGTTAGAGGATTGATTCAGCGCGCTCAGAACAGGTTAGAAATACTTGAAATCCGTCTTAAAGCCAAAGTTCCACGATTAAAATTGCACAGAACATGAAAAACCCCGCTAGGCGAACGCCTATGTTAGTCACCCCATGAATAATGATGTTCACCGGCGGAGGCCGCTCTCTGCAATATCTGCTGCGTCTCCTTAAGAACGACAAGGCGCTGGCACCGTCCCCAAACGCGAAGCGGTGCCCAGCACAGACGCCATTGGGTCGTATGGGGGAGGAGGCCGGGCTATCAGCTCTTGGCCGCATTAACCAGCGCATTCGGCAAAGTGGGATCACCGCACACACCTTGGACGCTGATGCCAGTCAAATCGTTGCCGAGAAGGAAGCAGCGCTATTCACCTACAAAGGCGAACAAGGCTATATGCCAATGATCGGCTACCTCGCCGAAACTTAACCTTGAGATCTGCTCGTTCGTACCCCGGTCAATGAACCTAATTTTCAGGAATGTAACAAAATCACTGCTGAACTAGGTGTTGATAACCACTGGCACAGCGACTTGCGCAGCTACCTGTTGAGCGATTGGGGTATAAAGATCCACATCCGTTTGAGGTGTACGAATTGAAACGATAAGGCTATAACGAGCAGGCAATTCGTATCGCTCTTGAGCATGACGAGTACGCCACCAGCCCTTTGCTGGATAGATTGCAATGAAGCCCCGGCTTGCCAATTCAGCAGCAGTTCCATGCCAAATGTCTTGATGCAACGAGCCACGGTGCCTTTGCCTATCCCCGAGCACCCATTTTGGATCTTTTGAATCTACAGGATCGTCGTCATCCTCCCTTTCGACTGCGGCATTGATGCGTGCGACAAAGTCCTCTGTCGTGGCATCCAACGGACGCTGCACATCAAAGCGAAGCCGATGAGACGAGTAGTAATACCTCGATGCCGTTCCCCGAGCGGAGGGATTAGGCTCGATAAAGTAAGACAGAGTAATTCGCAGTTCTACCTTGGTGTCAGGTGGCAAAGCTTGTAGCTCTTCTTTGGGCCATGGAAGCGAGTGAAGATTCATGTCGCGGCTCACAACTTTGCCTTTGACCTTATGATAAGGATGCACGACATCTTCTACGACTAAAGTCAATGAATTGCCTGCACTCCACAAAGCACGATCAAGGTCGGGCACACCCCATCCGCAATGCCGGATCAAGTGGACATAGTCAGATTTGGTCGAAGCCGCCCCATTTGGAAGGTAAGACGTCTGCATAGCATCCGTCCACTCAGCAGAGTGCACAATGAGGGCGCGGATAGTCTCGGGTCGTAGCGCCGGATATGCCGCCATGAGTTGCGCCGCCATTCGAGCACACAAGGCAGAAGCTGCGCTGGTGGCATTGATCGTCTTGAACAACCGCTCAATGGGTTGGTTGTTGGTTGTCATCAACTGAAGACTGGTGATCCACGTACACGCATCAGCAGATTTACCAACATTGCCGCCTTCAAACACAACCTCCGGTTTCAGGGGCCAAGCACTATTCCACTCGCCAGAGCTTGTCGTGAATGGGCTCAGTCCACCGGTTGCTGCGATTGGCTGAAAGTGTTGAGCATCCGCTTCAGTAATGTTTGTCTTGTTCGTAAATGCGCCAACGGTGAGCGCGTTCCATGATTGACCTGGGTCTCGGATACCATTCGTCGTAAGGCTGGCAGGATAGGCGCTCCAAGAATGCTCATCCTCAGTATTGCCTGCCGAAATTACGAAAAGACGCGGAAATTGGCCGTCACCATCATAGTCGGCAGCGAGTCTGTCAACTGTAGACGACCACGCGGACGGCCTGCCGCGATCACGACCATCTGCAGAAGTCACTGCCGAGGTGAATACACGAGGTCGAGTTGGCGCAGCCACTTCTGGGCGGCCTACAGCTTCCGCAAATAGATAACCATGGTGTTTTGCATCCCCTTGGTTCGCCCCTTGTTCTGGAGTGAGCTTTACTGACTCTAATCGATGTGCCAAGACTATTGGTGCATCGGTGGCAAGCATTTCTGTCAAGTCGCCGAAAGCCACAAGACCGGCAATGCCTGTGCCGTGATTAGCAGCATCGTTAGTACCCCACGCTGGATTTACCGTGTGAAGGTCATTTGTGCCGATCAGAGGCGCGAGTAAAGGATGGCCCCGATTGACCCCTGAATCCAGTAGGCAGACTCGAGGTGTTTCATCAGAATCCGCTGGCAGACTGAGCCTTGCCAGTGCTTCATCGGCCCACCTTTGTTGCTCATGCGGCGTCAAACCGTCAAAAAATTCTGCCGTTTCCTTTGCCCGCCGCAATTCGGCTACGCAATTCAAGGTCATAACGGATTTAGCGAATTGCTGCTGCGAACCATACATGAGTACCACAGTGCGTTCTGGGAAATTAACTTGATGTTCGCTGACCTGACACTCGGCTAAGGCGGTCAGTTTGCGAAAATCTTCGACAACGTCATTGCGACGGCCACGTACTGGCAACCAGACTTCCCACCAGAATTTCTCGGACAAATCTGTCGGCAGCAAAGCGGGCTCATCGGTCCAGAGAGCTTTGATTTCTGCAGTACGTATCGACGCGATGGCATTAAGAAGCGCGCCATGATCGATTAAGTTACCTTTCTTGTTCGTCTTTGCCGCAAGGTACTCTTCTATGTACTTCTCGAAGTGGTTGAGTTTTCCCTCTGGAACGAAGACGTTAGCAACCGTGGTGTTGCCGTCAGCTCGCACACTCAAAATTTCGATCTGCTTGCTCAGGTCACGGCTACGTTCGTTGCCAAGGCTCTCAAAGGCGAGTGCAACATCGGGCAGGCCCACAAATTGAATCTGCAATCCGAGACCGCTTTGAACATCTTGCCCTTTTTGGACCTCAACGGCTTGCTCGGCGATTGGTTTTAGAGCGAGCAATTGTGCCTGAAGTGCTGCGCCATGCTGAGCGCGATTCAGCAACGGAATTTCAGGCGACCCACCGCCCCCACCCATAGGTGCTTTGAACGGCTGTGCCTTGGATGTGTCGGTTAATACAAGATGGGGACGTTTATCGTTAACTTGATCCACCATGGCTTAAGTTTACTTATTATTCTGTGCCAGTTTTGTAGTGATAAGACGGCGTTCCTCTAGAGCATGCCCCAGTGCAGACCGCTGTATCCTTGATTGGTCATGCATGATTGCGTCTTTGATGGACTCGTCAACTGCACGGCAAAGCTCAGCATAACTTAGACCCTCGGCCTGTTCCTGCAATCCGTCTTTCTTAAAGGGTTTGGGAGTAAACGACCCCAAACGTGACCGAATCAAAGCAAGTGCCTGTTCGGACGTAGGCAAATGGTATTCCATCACATCATCGAAACGCCTGAACAGTGCGTAATCGAGCGCTTCTGGGTGGTTGGTCGCCGCAATGATTAGGCTATTGGATTGGTCATGCTCAATCATTTGCAGGAAGCTGTTCAGCACACGGCGAATTTCACCAACATCGTTGCCCATACCCCGCTGCGAGCCGATTGCATCGAACTCATCGAAGAAGTAGACGCCTCGAAGGTCCGCAATGGCATCAAATACCTGCCGCAACTTGGCCGCTGTTTCACCCATGAACTTGGTAATCAGTGAATCGAGCCGTACAAGGAATAATGGTATGCCCAACTCCCCAGCCAAGGCAGAAGCCGTCATCGTCTTGCCGGTCCCTGGAGGGCCGACCAGAAGCAATTTTCGCCTCGGGGAAAGCCCTTGCTCTTTAATACGGGCAAGAAAACGTTGTTCTTTAATAATGCGCTGCAATTGTTTGGTAGCCAGATCATCGAGCACCATATCAGCAAGTCTATTCGACGGGTACGTGACCGTAAGCAGATTTGCAAGCTCGCCGCGTGGTTTAGCTGCACTGCCAATAGGCACCAACTTTCCGGTAGCGTCTTGCCCGAGCCGCGTTTTGGCTGCATCGATCATGTCTCGCAGCTCTTCCGCAAGTTTGCCATGACCCAATTTGGCCTCGTGCGCAGCCACTTGCATAGCGACAGAATAAAAATGCCCGTCGTCGCGATTTAGGTGCGATTTGATGAGAGCCTTGAGTTGTTCCGAGCTAGCCACGATTTGCACCGATCCAAATTACTAAAAAATGCTGCATCAGGTTTGACGCTGACCGCTATTGTGAATGAAGTTAAGGGCAGACTCCATTACTTTGACGTGAAAAACGATTGCCTCGAAGAAAGAGTCAATTTTTCAACGACATATATGATTCTCGAATTCTCTTCAGCGCCCATTGAGTTCGTTGGCGCTATTCTGATATTTCGCGGCTTGCCGCAGGGTTGTTCATTTTTCCGCATCAAAAATGCAAAAAATATCGGCCAGCAGGCAGAGAATTTCAATCGCGGAATTTGGGTGAAAGCCTAGTCAAATACCATCGGCAAAGCCGGTGAGTTACCTAACAGCAATTACCGTGCATTAATTTAATCTTTTTGTGTCTCCATCAACGAAGATGTCGATGACAGTTACACAAAATCAGTTTTCGGCCACGCGCTTGGCGATATGTGCCAGCGCTTCTTCAACCTGATCCACTAGAATCAGGCACAGATCACCCGGCTTGAGTTCGCCAAGAGCCGTGTCAATCGCATTAAATTCGCCGTGGATTTCCTTAATGTCGGTCACGCGTTTCGCCTTGAGCAGTCCGAGTTGCAGCAAGGCCAGCACTTCGCCATCGGCCCGCCCGCGCTGACATTGGTCTTGATATAAAACAACCTGATCAAAAGCATCGCCAAGAATTTCGGTTTGCTGACGAATATCCTCGTCACGCCGGTCGCCTGCTCCACTGATAACGACTGAACGGCGACAATCCGACTTGAACGGCATTTTGTCAATGGCGTTAACCAGCGCCTGAATGGCATCTGGATTATGTCCATAATCAGCAATCAGCGTGGCTCCGCGATAATTGAAAAGGTTAAAGCGCCCCGGTGCGGATTGTGCATCGGCCACGAAATTAGCCAGACCCGAGCGTATAACGTCCCAGTCGATTCCGAGAGCCCAGGCGGCACCGATAGCCGCCATCGCATTTTCAACCTGAAAGCCGATAGCACCCTTGGCCGTGACAGGGATGTCAGCGAGGGCAATCGGCTGTTCAAAGCGACCTTCCGAAGCGACGATGGAATCACCATCCAGATAAATGACACGCCGACTCTGGGCGCGGTGCATGGCCATTACGGGATGATTTTTATTACAGGCAAAGAAAATGACCTTGCCGGGGCAGGCGTTCGCCATGCGGGCAACCATCGGGTCGGCGGCATTGAGAACGGCCACGCCGGTATCCGGTTTGACATTTTGGACGATGACACGTTTGACCACCGAAAGGTCTTCGACGGTACTGATGTAAGACAATCCGAGATGGTCGCCTTTGCCGATGTTGGTAATAACCGCCACGTCGCAACGGTCAAACCCCAAGCCTTCGCGCAGTACGCCACCGCGTGCCGTTTCGAGAACAGCGGCATCGACATCAGGATGGAACAGGACATTTTTCGCGCTTTTCGGCCCGCTACAGTCACCGCTATCAATACGCTGGCCTTCGATATAGACGCCATCGGTACTGGTCATGCCAACACGGTAGCCATTGCGGCCCAAGATGCTGGCGATCAGGCGAACGGTTGTTGTTTTACCATTGGTTCCGGCGACGGCAATCAGCGGGATACGCGCATCGTCGCCATCGGCAAACATGTTCGCGATAATGGCTTCTCCTACCGCACGCCCTTTGCCGTAAGACGGTTGTAAGTGCATTCGCAGACCGGGGGCGGCATTGAGTTCGACAATGCCGCCTGCTTGTTCTTCAAGCGGACGAAGCACGTTGTTGCAGATGATATCAACGCCAGCAATGTCCAGTCCGACCATTTGCGCGGCGGCAACGGCGCGGGCCGCGAAATCGGGATGAACGTCATCCGTGACATCGGTCGCCGTACCGCCGGTGGATAGATTGGCGTTATTACGCAGGATGACACGTCGGCCTTTAGGTGGAATCGAATCCGCCGTCAGATCGTCTTCGGACAAACGGGCCAAGGCGATGTCATCAAAGCGAATTTTGGTCAGCGAGGTAGCGTGACCTTCTCCGCGCTTTGGATCGCTATTAACCTGCTCGACCAGTTGACGCACGGTATGAACACCGTCACCAATGACCATCGGCGCTTCGCGGCGAGCCGCAGCAATCAGTTTATTACCGACCACCAGCAGACGATGATCCTGTCCCGAGAGATAACGTTCGACCAAAACTTCGTCGCTGACTTTTTTGGCGTTGGCAAAAGCCGTCTGAATTTGTTCTTTGCTGGTCAGATTGACCGTCACCCCTTTACCTTGATTGCCGTCCTGTGGCTTAACCACGACGGCACCGCCAATATCGCAGGCCGCCGCCCAAGCGTCATCCGCATTCTTGACCGGACGTCCGCTCGGTACAGGCACCCCGGCTGCCTGCAATAGTTTTTTGGTGAGTTCTTTGTCTTGCGCAATGGCTTCAGCAACGGCACTGGTTAGATCGGTTTCGGCGGCCTGAATTCGACGTTGCTTACTTCCCCATCCAAACTGGACTAAGCTGCCGCCGGTGAGTCGGCGAAAGGGAATATTGCGGGCGACGGCGGCATAAACAATCGAACCGGTACTCGGCCCGAGTCGGACATTCTCGTCAAGTTCGCGCAATTCATGGAGCGCTTTATTTAAATCAAACGGCGTGTTATCCAAGGCGCTAAGACAAAGGTCTTGAGCCAACTGAAAGGCTAAGCGACCCACTTCTTCTTCGCTGTATTCGACGGTGACCTGATAGACGCCTTCCTCTACCGTTTGTGCCGTTCGGCTGAAAGTCACCGGACATCCGGCCTGTGCTTGCAAGCCAAGGGCGGCGAATTCCACCGCATGAGCCAAGGACACCGGACTGGTATTGTCCGTGGTATGGAGTAAGGCAAGCTCCGGGAAACGCTCGCGCAGCCGCGACTCGAAATCAGGCAGTCTGACGATATTTCTCTCGTCCTCCGTGCAGGAGACGATGGCTTCGATAGAGGTATGACGGCTCCAGAGATTCGGGCCGCGCAGTGCCCTGATGCGTGAAACTTCCATTGGCGTTTATTCCTGTAGCGTTAGAGCGTTAAATTCAAACCGAAATACCCTTGTCTTTTTCGCAGGGAACATAGGTAGCCACCCCGACGCGAATCATTTCGGACGTGAGTTCAAGTGCCCAAGCGGTGGCCACCCCGGCCAGCAGATTCTCAGTGATGTACTCCGGCGTTCCTGCGGCGGTCATCGGCAAGGCGTTCAATTGAATGAGTGGCTGCTCCTTACTGCCATCCGCTAAAACCACCCAGCCATCGCGAACAAAGACGCTCCGACCCTTTTTAGCGCGGTGCTCGACAAGTAGCGGAAGCTCGGGATCAATGGCATAAAACAAAACTTCACCATCGGAAAGCTCGGCCATCGCAGCAACACGCGTATCCGCCGCATTGAGCACCGATGCGCCACCCGACAAAACGACATCAACCTGGGTACGCAAAGTCTTGAACACCGTATCCAAATCGCGAACGTCGAAAACTTCAAGCCCTTCAGCATGACAAATATTGGTGACCACGCCCACTTGGCAGCGATCATAAGCTAAACCTTCACCCAGAATACTGGCTGCGCCATTTTCAAAAACAGCGGCCTCGACCGAGCGAGCCATCAGCATGCGGTGGGCCGAAGACCAGTTGGCGCTATCTTTGCTCTCTAGCGCCCTGCGCCCAAGAAACAATCCATCACTGCAAGCCAGCCCAACATTTTTGCCGGAGAGTTGAAGCAAATGAGCCAACAGGCGGGCCACCGAGGTCTTGCCCAGCGAACCCGTAATACCAATCACAGGGATGCGGCTCATTGAGGTGTCAGGAAACAAATGATCAACGATCGCCTTGCCCACCGGACGCGGTTTGCCGACGCCGGGTTTGAGGTGCATCAGCAAGCCGGGGCCCGCATTAACTTCGACAATCGCCCCCCCTTGTCCGGCAAGCGGTTGGGAAATATCTTCAACCACCAGATCAACGCCAGCGATGTCCAGACCGACAATCCGAGCGGCTAGGGAAGCAACGGCGGCGGTGTCAGGATGAACCTCGTCGGTAACGTCAAATTCATGATTGGCATTGCGCTGAATCAGCACTTCGCGACCTTCTTCCGGGGTGGAGTCCGGTGTCAGTTTCTGGCGAGATAACTCAATGCGTGCCGCCGAATCCATGTGGATGTTGCTCAGCGGATGGCTTTCGCTGGGGCCTCGACGGGGATCCGAATTGATCTGCTCGGCCACCAGTTGGCGGACTGTTGCCTGACCATTGCCAATGACTTTAACGACATCGCCGCGATTGGCCGCGACCAGTTTTCCACCGATGATCAACAGGCGGTGTTCTGTTCCAGGAATCGAGCGTTCAACGAGAACGCCACTGCCTTCGTCGATAGCGACCTTGAAGGCCATTTCAATTTCATGACGATCTTTCAGGTCAATGAAAACACCGCGACCGTGGTTACCGTCGATGGGTTTGACGCAGACCGGAAAACCGATGTCTTGCGCCGCCTCCCAAGCATCTTCCGGGCTAGCCACTTCGCGCCCTTCGGGAACCGGTACGCCGCAGGACTGCAACAAGGTCTTAGTCAAATCCTTGTCGCGCGAAATCCCTTCGGCAATCGCGCTGGTGCGGTCGGTTTCTGCCGTCCAGATACGGCGCATGGCCGAGCCATAGCCGAGTTGAACCAAATTCCCCGTTTCGAGCAGGCGAATGTAAGGGATTTTGTGATCGGCGGCGGCATCAACGATGCTGGCGGTTGACGGCCCGAGGCACAAGGAATCGACCATATCAGCAAGCTTCTCGATTGAAGCTTCAATAGCGAAGGGACGATCTTCGATAGCCGACATGATCAGTTCGCGGGCTTCAAGAAGCGCGGCGTGTGTCACGTCTTCTTGCCAGGCGCGAACGACCACCTTATAGACACCACGTTCTGACGTTTCTCGGGCCTTGCCAAAGCCGCCGGGGAGTCCCGCTAAATTTTGTAGTTCCAGGGTGACGTGTTCGAGAATGTGCGCCGGCCAAGTCCCTTCTTCAAGACGCCGGAGAAAACCGCCACGTTCCTCATAGCTGCAACGATGTTCAATCAGTGAGGGTAGATACGCCTTGAGGCGATCAACAAAGCCGGGGAGGGTGTTTGACGGACACTCTTCGAGTTCTCCAATATCAACAATGGCCTCAATAACCGGTCGATAAGTCCAGATATTCGGTCCGCGCAGAACACGGATTTTAAGAAACTTGATGTCTTTCGTTTTCATGGGCTCAATGTTGACTTTAAGAAGCAATTATCGTCCGAATAACGCAGCACGCGACTTTCGGATTACGTTCATAGGAAACGATCAAGAATTTTTCGGCTGATCGGGTCAAGCGCCTGACGATCACGAATCAGGTAGTGAATGC
>CAIWVX010000354.1 GCA_903916205.1 uncultured beta proteobacterium | reverse complement strand
GTCGTGCTAACGGCGCTCTTAAGCGGCTTTTGTTTTTGCTGCTGCGGGCGCGCCATGTTCATCAAACGTACTACAAGCGCGACTAACCGCCTCGCCAACATGCGCGAAATGACTGGCCATACGCTCACTTGGACTACGGCGAGGTGCCATTTTCCGCAAGTCGCGGGCAGGTGCTAAGTCCATCACACTACCGATCCCGCGAAGGAAATTTTTTGATCGAACATTCATAGTGAAACCGATGTTAACCTTTCGTAGGCAGACAATCAAGCTTTTGGCGACGCTTAAATATTCGCTAGCACCGCCCTTGAGCCAACGGCGGACAGAACACAGAGTAAAATCCGCCATTGAGTTCACGACACGGTGAATTTGTTCTAACCACCTGCCGTCATTCCCGCGTAGGCGGGAATCCAGCTCCCGTAGGGTGCGCAGGATTTTTTGCGCACGCGGTCTACCCTCATTGAAACTACGCTTTTACCCCCCACCACAGAGACGCAGAGAAAACGTGCACCGCAGGAAATCCTCTTGGGGGACGGAGAAAACCCAAACGCCTTTCTCTGTGGCTTTTCTCTGCGTCTCTGCGTCTCTGTGGTGGATTTTTACGTTGATTTCTCACCCCCTCAACCTTGGGCAACTGCGTTCGCAAACCGTTGGTTTGCAAACCCTACGGGCTTTCGATCACCCCGTCGCTAAGAATAATACTAATTGCTCAAGCGAAAAAGGCACGTCATTATTCGCCCTTGAGTTAAGCGCTTTATTTCAACTGGGTTTTAGTCTTCTTCTTTAACGCACATTTTAGGTCGCCTTCATGCTCTGGAAACACTGGTCTTCGAAACAGCTTGGCGTCGCGCTGGCGATCCTCGCGGCGTTTGGCTTTTCGTTCAAGGCGATTTTCGTCAAGCTGGCCTACGCCATACCGCAGGCTGTGCCGGTTGAAGCGGTGACGCTGCTTTCGCTACGCATGGTTTTTGCTCTGCCGTTCTTTCTTTGGATCGGCTTTCAGTCAGGCCGTGACGCCGCGCCGCTGACGCGGCGTGATTGGCTGATGCTTGGTGCTCTTGGCTTGCTCGGCTATTACGGTGCCAGCATCCTTGATTTTCTCGGTTTGCAATACATCTCGGCCGGGCTTGAGCGTTTGATTCTGTTTACCTATCCGACCTTGACGGTGTTGATCGGCGTGTTGTTTATGGGTAAAGCGCTGGAGCGCCGTGAGGTGTTCTCGTTGCTTCTCTCGTATGCCGGGATCGGCCTGGCTTTTGCTCACGACTTGCAGATTGCCGGCGAGATGCGCACGGTGCTGATCGGCGCCGCTTTTGTTTTTGGCTCCTCGCTCTCTTATGCCTTCTATCAGGCCGGTAGCGAGCGGGTGATCAAACGTCTGGGCGCGGCGCGTTTCACCGCGCTGGCCCTGCTGGTGTCAACGCTGGCTACGCAGATTCATTTCTTTATTGCGCAACCGGTTTCAGCACTGATTCAACCCTTGCCGGTCTACGCCTATGGAATTGGCATGGCGCTGTTTTCAACGGTGTTGCCGGTGTTTTGGCAATCCGCAGCGATTCGCCATATCGGTTCGGCCAAGGCGGCGATGATCGGCACGCTGGGGCCGATCCTGACCATCTTCTTCGGCTGGTGGTTGCTCGGCGAGACGATTTCGTTGGCGCAAATGCTCGGCGCTTGTCTGGTGCTGACCGGCGTGCTGCTGGTTTCACGGCATTGACGCGCCAAGCCCCAAGCGTTTACAGATTTCCAGCGTCAACGTTGATTGATTCATCGAATAGAAATGTAAGCCCGGTGCGCCGCCTTTTAACAAGCGTTCACAGAGTTCGCTGACCACGTCGAGACCAAAGGCGCGAACCGCATCGGTGTCGTCGCCAAAGCCCTCGAATTTGCGTCGCATCCAACGTGGCAGTTCGGCCCCGCAAGCATCTGAAAAACGCGCCAGTTTCGAGAAGCTGACAATCGGCATAATGCCGGGAATAATCGGCGTGTCTAGGCCGAGCGCCCGCACTTCATCGACAAAATGAAAATAGGCATCCGCATTGTAAAAATATTGGGTAATCGCCGAGTTGGCACCGGCCTTGACCTTGCGGGCGAAGGCGGCTAAATCGTCACGCGGATAACGGGCTTGCGGGTGCCATTCGGGATAGGCACCGACTTCTAGGTGGAAGTGCTCGCCGGTTTCCTTGCGGATGAATTCGACCAGTTCGTTGGCGTAGCGAAATTCGCCAACTTCGGCCATGCCGGAGGGTAAATCACCGCGCAAAGCGACAATGCGCTTAATGCCCGCCGTTTTGTATTCGTTGAGAATTTCAAGGATGTTGGCGCGTGTCGAGCCGACGCAGGACAAATGGGGTGCCGCCGCAAAGCCTTCCGCCGCGATATCTTTGACGATGGCAAAGGTGCGCTCGCGAGTTGAGCCACCGGCACCGAAAGTGACCGAGAAAAATTCAGGTTGGAGTACCGCCAACTTGCTACGCACAACGCGCAGCTTTTCAACGCCTTCGGGCGTTTGTGGCGGGAAAAATTCAATTGAGAGTTCAGTTTTCATCGTGGCCTTTTATCCGCAGATTAACCACGGCCACCACCGCGAAATGCCTTGGGCATTCGCTGCGGTGGCGTGGTTTATTTGGCGTTTAGTAACGGTAATGCTCCGCCTTGTACGGGCCTTCGACCGGTACGCCAATGTAGGCGGCCTGATCGGGGCGCAGTACGGAGAGTTGTGAATTGAGCTTTTTCAACTGCAAACGTGCGACCTTTTCGTCAAGGTGCTTGGGCAGCACATAGACGCCGACCGGGTAGTCACTGTTCTTGGTGAATAGCTCGATCTGGGCGATGGTCTGGTTGGCAAACGACGAACTCATGACGTAAGACGGGTGGCCGGTGCCACAACCGAGATTAACCAGACGCCCCTTGGCCAGCAGAATGATGCGCTTGCCGTCGGGGAAAATGACATGGTCGACCTGCGGCTTGATTTCTTCCCACTGATATTTTTCCAGTGAGGCGACGTCAATTTCGTTGTCAAAGTGGCCGATGTTGCAAACGATGGCCTGATCTTTCATGGCGAGCATGTTGTCATGGGTAATGACGTGGAAATTGCCGGTGGTGGTGACGAAAATATCGGCTTTGTCAGCCGCGTATTCCATGGTGACCACGCGGTAGCCTTCCATCGCCGCTTGCAGCGCGTTGATCGGGTCAATCTCCGTCACCCACACTTGGGCCGAC
>CAIWVX010000353.1 GCA_903916205.1 uncultured beta proteobacterium | reverse complement strand
AGCAAGAATTAGGCGCGTCCATTTTGCCTGTAACCCTAGATGTAACCGATAAAGTTTCGATCTCTCAAGCACTGGCTGGCTTGCCTACGGCATGGCGGCCAATTGATGTGTTGATCAACAACGCCGGGCTGGCCCTAGGCACTGAACCGGCCCATTTGGCTTCGCTCGACGAGTGGGAAACCATGATCAATACGAATGCCAAGGGGCTAGTGACGATGACTAGAGCGCTGTTGCCGGAGATGGTCGCACGCAACAGCGGGCTGATTATCAATTTGGGGTCTACCGCTGGAGAAACGCCTTATCCGGGCGGCAACGTTTACGGCGCGACCAAAGCTTTTGTTGAACAATTTACCCGCAATCTGCGCGCCGACCTAGTTGGCACCGGTGTCCGCTCGACGACGATTGCGCCGGGCTTGTGCGGCGGAACCGAATTCTCGACTATCCGTTACCGGGGCAACGACGAAGCCGCTAGCAAGGTCTATGCAGGAACGGTTCCGCTGACAGCCGAAGATGTCGCCGAAGCCGCCTATTGGGTGGCCACACTGCCCCCACACGTCAACATCAATCACCTAGAAATGATGCCCACCTGTCAGGGTTATAGCGCCTTTAACATTACGCGTAATAGTAATAGTGTGGCTTAATTAACCACGGCTTTCCCCTAGAAATTTCCGAGTTTATTTGCTTTTAGACCATTGGGCGTTTCTTCGTAAAAATTGAGTGATCACCCTTTCTAAGTCATTTCTTGAATACTCCATCTGTCGTAGGCATTCGCTTAGAAGCGCTTGATTTTTCTTATATCGAAGCGGTCAAAACTTGGGCAGAACGTCTGCATTGGCCCTTTTCGGAAGAAGCCGATTTTGCCCTTCAACTTGGAGCTCAGGGTTTGCAGTTTGTCGAGTTATGCCCGGCGGCGGCCGGGCCAATCCGGGTGGATTTTGTTACTGGGCCGGTGGCTCATCGACGCCAATTTGGCGGCGGCAGCGGGCAGCTCATCGCCAAAGCCGTTGGCATTCAGCCGGGGATTCGCCCAACGGTACTAGATGCCACCGCAGGGCTTGGGCGCGACGCCTTTGTTTTGGCTGAATTAGGATGCACTCTGACCCTCATCGAGCGCCAGCCGATCATCGCCGCCCTGCTCGAAGATGGAATGCAGCGCGCCCTAGGCGTGGCCGAAGTCAGACCGATCATCGCCCGAATGCACTTACTGTACGGTAATGCGATCACGTTAATGGCGGCTTGGCAGAGCGAACCGCCGCAGGTCATCTACCTTGACCCGATGTTCCCGCACCGCGATAAAAGTGCGCTGGTGAAAAAGGAAATGCGTCTGTTTCGTCCACTGGTCGGTGACGACGATGACGCCCCGGAGTTGTTGCAAGCCGCACTGGCCTTAGCTTCACATCGAGTAGTCGTAAAGCGTCCGCGTAAAGCTCCCGCAATTGTCGGCGATCAACCCAGTTATTCGCTCGAAGGGAAATCCAGCCGCTTTGATATTTATCCGAAGAAGACGCTGAATGTTAAAGCCAAGCTAGCGTGAAGGAATTCAGCAACGGGGATATTTTTGCTTTGCAGGTCAGCGGACATTTCAGCTTTGCATTGACAATTGCCCTGCTTACTCTTGTCCCTGCTTACTCTTTGACTTGGCTGAAAAAATACGTATAATGCACCGGGTTCTAACGCGCCGAAATTGACTTCGCTCCATGCGTGTAATCCACTCAATGCACCAAATAATCCAGCGATAATCAATAATATACCAATCGTGCCACCGATTTCGATGACGGGTGAGGTGCGCAATTTTTCGAGCAGCGAGTGTT
>CAIWVX010000352.1 GCA_903916205.1 uncultured beta proteobacterium | reverse complement strand
GGCAACCCGCGACGTTTAACGTTGGTTCTTGATGCCCAACGCCACGCCAAGTAGCTCGAGGTATTGCACCGCCACGCCGGAATCGACTGCTTTGATCAAGATGTCTTCGTCAATGCCGTCGGTGGCGTCAAAATCACCGAACCCGCCGCCGATCTCTCGGTGCTGCTGTCTATCGTTTCATCGCTAAAAAACAAACCCTTACCAAGCAAGCTCATCGTCTTTGGCGAAATCGGTTTAGCCGGAGAAATCCGCCCCGCACCACGCGGCCAAGAGCGTCTCAGAGAAGCCGCCAAGCTCGGCTTTACCCGCGCCATGATTCCCGAAGCCAACAAACCCAAGCACCCAATCAACGGCATCGAAGTCATTGCCGTGCGTCGGGTGGAAGAAGCGGTTGAGCGCTTGCGTGAATTGGATTGACAAGGGGTTGGCTTGATTAGTCACGCCAAGATATTGCCCCTCTGGCGCGGAGTTTCGTCGTTGCATTTAGGAACGTGGGCGAAATAACGTCCCGTTTTTTATCTTTCCACCGCATGAACAATCGTGGTGTCCTACTGTTCCGCGACGGTGGCGACCAGAGAAATTTCGACTGTCGCGTTCTTGGGTAATTGAAACACCCCCACCGAGGTGCGCGTGTGTGCTCCGGCAAGCCCAAGGATTTTGAATAGGAGCTCGGACGCACCATCGGCAACCTCGCTTTGTTGCGTAAAGTGCTGAGCGGACTGCACAAAAACGGAAATACTCAGGATGGCTTTCACGCGCTCCAAGCTACCCAGAGACCGTTGGAGCAAAGCGAGTGAACGCATGATGCATATCTTCGCACCCAGTTGGGCGCGAGGCAGATCGGTTTGATCTCCGGCGGCACCCGTGACAACAACATCATTCTCGACGCGCGGAATCTGGCCGCTGACATAGACGATATTCCCGTCTCGAATCAGTGGCACATAGTTGCCGCCAATTTGGATTTCGCCCTCGAAGCTATAACCAAGTGCGGCAGCCTCTTTTTTGAATCGTGCGTCACGTGACATTTGCGTTTACTCCGGGAAAAAAATAAACAAGCTTTTGTAGGGTACGCAAGGCTTCATCTTGCGCACGCGGACACCCCGAGCGGAAGGTGCGCAAGGTGAACCCTTGCACACCCGGACCTTCCATGATTACTACTCCTTTCTCACTAGCCCGAGTTCACGAAGCCGAAGCTCCATAAGTGTGGCCGGGCGAGTTGGCGGCTTGGGAAGAGATGGTCGTGGCATGGACTTCTTAGAATGCGTGGGGATTGGCGATTTCTTGCCTTTTCGTTCCAAGTGCTCCTTGAGAAGCGCAGAGGCGTTCTTGTCGTGGTAATAGGCCTCATTGAAGAGGCGCTTCCACCGTGGCAAGAGGTCTTCAAAGCGACATCCATTTTTTCCTGCCTTGATCAGATCAAGTGCTTCTGCGGCGGCGAGTGCATATGCCTTTTCGCTTCCGTTTATACCCAGCTTTATCACGGTGACCAGACGTTGGCTGGCGGTGACGTAGCTAGCTTTAGCTTTGTCGAAAGCGTGAGCGGACGGGGACTCTCGATGGTAGGTACAAACTGGGGGGAGTGGTTCGGTGAAGGGAACCCAATCTCCTACTACTTCTAGTGTGCGAGCCTGATGCTCGGCGGTGTCGACGATGCCGCTGCCCCCGCAGTAGTAACAAGACTCAATGAAACCACCGCAACGGCATACCTTAGAGTGAGCTTCGGTCATCTTGTGTGGCCTAACGTAGAGCTAACCGGCGCTGCGCGGCTTTATCGCGCAGCGTCCAGCGACCGAAGGGAGCGAGGTTGAGCGCCGGGTTGGGCGTCATGCTATGGGTATGCGCATGTGCGAGCATTTGTGGCGGCTTGACGCCGAATGTTTGCAAGACGCTTTTGAAAAGGAGAAGCCTCATTGTGCTGAAGATTAAGAAGAGGTGACGTTTCATGAATGATCTGGCGTTCGATGATCCACGGCTCAGGATGCGGTACATACGCGACAAGCGCATTTTGTTCCAACCAGGCTGAAAGCGTTGCCTCACCATCGGCGAAAGTTAGCCGCCCGGACTTACCCGTGGGCTGGAGCTTGAGCCCGAGCTGGTTTGAAAGGAGACAGCCGAGCGTTAAACGAAGCGTGGAGCCAGAGGCGTTGCCGTTCAGATGCGAGCGAATTCGTTTTCTCAGGTTGTTTGAACTTCCTGCGTAGGAAGGCGAAATGCCAACGTAGAGCAGGTGCAAGCCCTGATGCTGTAGGGACACGCCTTCCGGTACTCCGGGTGGAATAACGCGGAAGTACCAAGCATAAACCCCCGATTC
>CAIWVX010000351.1 GCA_903916205.1 uncultured beta proteobacterium | reverse complement strand
CGGCAAAAAACGCTTCAATGACTTGCAAGAGCGGTTGCGCAAAGAGATCGTCCTCTTTCCATTCCATCTGTCCCAGAGCTGCACGCTTCCAAGCCTCCGGCACCAGCAGATAATTTTCGATATTTTTGCGTTTCCACTCAGCCAAAGAAGCATTATCAAGCTTTGGATGGAAGGCTTTTTGCTCACTGTCGTAGTCGAAGAGCATCAACCGAGAAATCTTCGGAATAATTTGCTTTAGTGCGGCGAAATGCTCGTCCGCCTTAGCTCGCATCGCCTTCTTCTCACCCCCGCCCATTGATTTGAAACAGACTTTATCCATCGCTGCCTGAGCACCGCATTGATCGGCCCAAGCACGCAAGATGCGTTCGTCGCTTTCCCCTTCCACATAAACGATATACGGCGACTCCATCAGCCGGGTGACCTCCTCATTTGACACCTCCGACATGGCACGCAGCACTTCGGGACTGGACTCGATACGCTTGGGCGACTGATTCAGCAAAGAAACAATCTGGCTCGGATCGACACCGCGAACGAACTCCTCGGCATGGGTGGCGATCAGAAACTGAGTTTTTCTTTCACTGGACTTGCGCTTGAAAAAATCAAGAATTTCACGTTGCAAATTAACGTGCAGATGGGCATCGGGCTCGTCAAGCAAGAGGGTTGTCGGCTGATAACCATACAGAAAAGCCAGCAAAGTCAGTGTCTGATGGAAACCGCTCCCGCCGGCGATGATGTCATAGTCCTTGCCGTGCTTGTCACGGTACTCGACAGTGATGTAAACATCCTTGGCCGAGTCATATTTCGGTTCGCGTATCTTGACCGAGAACCAACGCTCGACAACATTAGCCAGCTCTTGCCAATCGGCAGGAGGCGCATAGCCCTTGGGGATGCGCCCATCCTGACCACGGAGAGGAGGAGGACAGGTTTTCAGTAAGAGATTTCTCAGCACACTGCCGGGTTGCCCTTTACCCACTTGCTGACGAATCGGAGCAATATCCAACGATTTCTCCATCGGCTCAAGCCCAGAGAAGGGAGGCACATAAGCGATTACGGGCAAATCGCCCTCTTGCTCACAGTCTCGGAATTTTGACCAGCCGCCATCCGGTATGGCATAAATCGTTTGTGGCGAGTGATAGCGCAAATCCACGCCAAATGTTCCTGTCTTACCATTTGCACGCTGCCATTCCACATGAATACCAATCAGAATGTATTCCTGCTTCTTGTTAGGGGAATAGCGTATCTCACGATCTTTCCAAAGCAGGTTGAATTCCGGCACCGGCAGCGCCGTAAAGTTAGGCAGAACAACCTGTATTCCCTTGGAACCGCCGCGCTTTGAACGATGAAACTCATCCACACAAAACTGCCAGATAGCCAGCGCCTGAAGCACAGTGCTCTTGCCACTGTTATTGCGTCCGACCAGCAGATCGAACGACGTAAAGTCGTAAACCTGTTGGCCTACGCTCTTGAAATTTTTCAAGGTCAATCGGGTAATCATTTCAGAGTCACCTTTCTATTTATTTCGTCCATCACGCCACCTTAAACACCTTCATCACCTCATCGCCCAGATGATTGATGACTTTTACCGCAATCCGCCCTGACTTGGGTTTGTCGAAGGGGCGGGAAATGTCGCTGTTGAGTGAGGCCCAGGCTTCTTCGTTGATCTCGGTCTTGAGCGTGGTTTTGAGGGCTTTGTAGGGATCGTTGGCGCCGAGAAAATAGGCGTGACGAACGAAAAAAGCTTCTTCGTTGTAGTCGGTGTCGATGAACCAACAAGCAATGCCTTCCGCGCCGTCGCTGCGGACTTCGCCGGTGTTGGGATGAAAGACGTCGACGCCGTTAACTTTGACGCGGATTTGTCCGCGATTTTCCGTCCCCTCGACGGACAGAATGTCGATGTCCGGCTCGCCAAAGATCACGAAGAGGTTGCCCTTGCCCGTGTTCTTGAGGTCGTCGGCCATGTGCAGATCGGCGTTCATGCGTGCCTTGAGTACCGGGATGCGGCCCAGTTTATCGAATTCCGACGAGTGCGCATCGTAGTTGAAGGCGCAGGCAATCAGCACGTCGAAGCCCGCGTCGCCGGCCTCACGGGCGGCGGCGACGAGATCAGGGCGCGACACCGTGCCGAACTCAGGGCCGATGAAAATGGCGGCGCGTTTTTCACCGCCAGCGTCCTCAAAACGGCCATCGGCGCAAACCAGATCGCCCGGCCACGGGGTGAGTGACGTAAAGACGACCTTATCCTCCTTGTGCGCCTGTTGCACGCCAGCGGTTTTGAGGTTTTCCAGAATCATCTGAACGAAATCGCGTTCATCCCCGGCATTGGCCCCGTAGCCCGCTTTGGGCTGGGTGTTGGGGTCGATCAGTTCGTCGTTTTCATCGACGGCCAAAACGCGGTGCGGTGACAGGCTTTCGACGGTGAACGGCCCCGCCACGCGGACTTTTTTCTTGTCGTCAAAGGGTTTGTCGTAGAGGTATTCGTGCTCGGCCTTGGCGGCGATGGAGGCGTCAATTTCCTGCTGGCGGGCGATGCGCTGCCGCCACCAATCGGCGTGCAGCGTCTTTGCCGCTTCAGGCCACATAGCGTCAACCTCGCGGGGAATTTGCCATTCTTGTAGAAAAACCTTTTGGACAGGATGAACAGGATTTACAGGATGGAGGTTTTTATCTTGTTCATCCTGTTCATCCTGTCTCAGTGCTTTGTTGAGCTGTTCGCGCAGCGGTTCGAGCGTTTGCTGGAACTTGTCCCAGATCACGTCGATTTCGGTATTGTTGGCGATGGATTTGAGGGTGACGTGGGGAACGCGCTCGTAGACAAAACCTTGGGCGATGTTGCCACGCGTCGGCTGGCTCGATGGCATGGCGCGTTTAATTTCACCTTCCTTGATCTGCCCCTCGCGGCTATCGGCCAGCAAGTAGTAGGGATAGCGTGCCCCCATGATGCGGGCGCGAGCCAGAGCCAGCGCAACCCGCGAAGTGTCTAGGGTGATCCAGCGGCGGCCCCATTGTTCGGCGACGTAAGCGGTGGTGCCTGAGCCGCAGGTGGGGTCGAGGACAAGGTCGCCGGGGTCTGTGGCCATGAGGATGCAGCGCTCGATGACATCAGTCGCGGTTTGGACGACGTAAATCTTCTGCCCCGTAAATCCTCGCTCACCGCCGCTCATCCAGAAATTGTCGATAGCAGTCTGGCCGAAATCATCGAGGAACATTTTGTATTCGATACGATTTCCTAGCTGAACAATGCGGTCAGCTTTAATGAGTTTTTCGATACCAGCTCGTGTTGTTTTCCAATGGGAATTAGCGGCAAGTTTGTAATCCTTGCCGCGCCAATTGATTGGGGATTGATCCTGGGAAGAACCTGACGAAACAAGTGGTGTTCCATCCAAGATACGACTTGTTGTAGGGATAGCTTCGGGGTTTTGTTTCTCTTCACGATTGAGTGACCGAATCAACCCAATGCCTTCTTGAAGGTATGTGTAGCCAGTTGCTCCGACTTCACCGCTAACCTTCTTTCTGTAGATTTGATGGTATTTTGCGCAGTCACGCGATTTGCAAAACCACAGAATGTAGTCGTAGGCGGACGAAAGGAACTTTGAAGCTTGAAGGCCT
>CAIWVX010000350.1 GCA_903916205.1 uncultured beta proteobacterium | reverse complement strand
TATCTTCGGGCTTGTCGATAATTTGAATCAAATCAAGGTCGTCGGCTGAAATGAGGTTCTCTTCGACCAACGTGGTGCGGAACCAGTCAATCAGGCCGCGCCAGAAGGGTTCATGGACGAGAATAATGGGGATTCGCCGACTCTTGCCGGTCTGGATCAGCGTCAGTGCTTCGAGCAATTCATCAAGCGTACCAAAACCTCCGGGAAGCACCACATAGGCATTGGCGAAACGAACAAACATGTATTTGCGGGCGAAAAAATGGCGAAAAGTTTGCGAAATATCCTGATACTCATTGGTCGTCTGCTCATGCGGCAACTGGATGTTAAGTCCAACACTGGGTGATTTACCATGAAAAGCGCCTTTATTGACCGCTTCCATGATGCCGGGGCCACCACCGGAAATCACCGAAAAGCCAGCGTCAGAAAGCTGACGGGCAATCACTTCGGCCAATACGTAATTAGGCGATCCGGGCAGCGTCCGAGCACTGCCAAAAATTGACACCGCCGGACGGATGTCCGATAGCCGCTGCGTCGCTTCGACGAACTCTGACATAATGCCGAAAACCCGCCAGGCTTCTTGCGACACGGCAAACTTCGTGGCACTTAGATCAGCCGATGGGGGTATCTTTGTTTTTTCGTTCATTTCGTGCCTTTTTCAGTCTAAAAAATATGCCTACTCTGCTGCTGGTTGATGGTTCATCTTATCTTTACCGCGCTTTTCACGCCATGCCAGACTTGCGTAATACGCTTGGAGAGCCGACCGGTGCCATTTATGGCGTACTCAATATGCTACGTCGTCTGGATAGTGATCACAAGGCGCAAGATATAGCTTACAAGGTCTGCGTCTTCGACGCCAAGGGCAAGACCTTTCGTGATGACTGGTACCCAGACTACAAAGCCAATCGCCCGCCAATGCCTGATGATTTAGTACGCCAGATTGAACCGATCCACAGCGGTGTCGCTGCTTTGGGCTGGCCGATTCTGATGGTCGACGGCGTTGAGGCCGACGACGTGATCGGTACGCTGGCCCGTCAGGCGTCGGCACAAGGCATCAAAGTGATCGTCTCAACCGGAGACAAGGATCTCGCTCAATTGGTCGATCCGCTAATCACGCTGGTTAATACCATGAGCAACGAGACGCTTGATGAAGCCGGTGTGTTGACCAAATTTGGCGTTCCCCCCAATCGCATCGTCGATTACCTGACGCTGGTCGGTGACACCGTCGATAATGTTCCGGGCGTCGCCAAAGTCGGCCCGAAAACCGCCGTCAAGTGGCTCAACCAGTACGGGTCGCTCAACGGCGTGATCGCCGCTGCGGCGGACATCGGCGGGGTAGTTGGCGAAAACCTGCGCCAGTCGCTCGACTTTTTGCCACTCGGACGCAAGCTGGTTACCGTACGTTGCGATCTTGAACTGCCGCTGCCGCTAAGCGAGCTCACGCCACAACCGATGAATCGTGAACGGCTGACCGAACTGTTCACCCGCTATGAAATGAGATCATGGCTGCGGGAAGTGCAAAGTGCTAGCGTCGAAACCCATGTCGCCGCCTCCCTCCCGGTGCTCGATACCTCGCTTTTCAGCACGAGCCCGGCCACGCCAGCGCGCGAAATGTCTACCGATCTTTTAGCCGACAACGGCGCGCACCGAGTTGGTTACACGACGATTCTCGACTGGGCCAGTTTCGATCTTTGGCTGCAAAAAATTGAAACGTCCACGCTGACCGCACTCGACACCGAGACCACCCGCCTTGATCCCTTTGCTGCGCGTCTGGTTGGTCTCTCCTTTGCGGTCGCTCCCGGCGAGGCGGCTTACCTGCCTCTGGCCCATGATTACGCGGGCGCTCCGTCACAATTACCCTGCGCACAGGTCTTGATGCGGCTCAAACCCTGGTTAGAAGCTCCGCAGCACGCCAAGATTGGGCAGAACCTCAAATACGACCAGCATGTTTTCGCTAATCACGGCATCGCCCTCGCTGGCGTGGCTCACGACACGCTGCTGCAATCTTACGTACTTGAAGCCGGCAAAGAAGGCGTTCGCGGCCACGACCTCGGCCAACTGGCCTTGCGCCACCTCGGGTTGCCGACTATTTCTTTCGAGCAATTGTGCGGCAAGGGAGCCAGCCAGATCGGTTTCAATCAGGTGGACATTGCCCAAGCCGCCGAATACGGTGCTGAAGACTCTGATTTATGTCTGCGTCTGCACCAGCGACTGTATCCGCAGATCACCGCCAATCAAGGATTAACGCGAATCTACAGCGAGATCGAAATTCCTGTTCGGGAGATTTTGTTCCGCATGGAACGTACTGGCGTACTGATTGATTCAGCGCTATTGGCGCAACAAAGTAACGAACTGGGCAAGCGCTTGATGGAACTTGAAATTCTTGCGCACGAAGCCGCCGGGCAACCGTTCAACGTTAATTCACCGAAGCAATTAGCGGAAATCTTGTTCGTCAAACTTGGCCTGCCGGTTAAGAAAAAAACCCCGTCCGGCACGCCGTCAACCGATGAAGAAGTGCTTTCTGAACTGGCGCTCGACTACCCGCTGCCCAAGCTGCTGCTTGAATCACGTCAACTCGCTAAACTTAAAGGCACCTACACCGACAAGCTGCCGAAAATGGTCAACGCAGAAACGGGGCGCGTACATACCAGTTACGCGCAAGCCGTGGCCGTGACTGGACGACTCGCCTCAAGCGACCCTAATTTGCAGAATATTCCCGTGCGGAGTGCCGAAGGGCGACGTATTCGCGCCGCCTTTATTGCGCCGCCCAACAGCCATATTGTTTCTGCTGACTATTCGCAAATCGAACTGCGCATTATGGCCCACCTCTCGGAAGACGCTCGCTTGCTTGAAGCCTTCGCTCAGGGAGAAGACGTGCACCGCGCTACGGCGGCTGAAATTTTTGGCATCACACCCATTGAAGTCGGTTCGGATCAACGACGCGTCGCCAAAACCATCAATTTCGGACTGATCTACGGCATGAGTGCTTTTGGCCTAGCTCGTCAACTTGGCCTCGAACGCAGCGCCGCTCAAGCCTACATCGAGCGCTACTTTGCGCGCTATCCGGGGGTGGCCCGTTACATGGAAGACACCCGCAACACAGCAAAAAGTCTCGGCTACGTCGAGACCGTCTTCGGACGTCGCCTGTGGCTACCGGAAATCCGTGCCGCCCAAGCTGGCCGGCGGCAGGGCGCTGAACGTGCCGCCATCAACGCGCCAATGCAAGGCACGGCGGCCGATCTCATTAAGCTGGCAATGATCGCGGTTCAACACTGGATCGACCGCGAAAACCTGAAATCCCGCTTGATCATGCAGGTGCACGATGAACTGATTCTCGAAGTACCGGACGATGAATTGTCTCGCGTGCGTATCGAACTGCCACCGCACATGACCCAAATAGGCACATTGCGCGTACCGCTCGCCGTCGAAGTCGGTGTCGGTGCCAACTGGGACGAGGCGCATTGATCTACACCGGCCACGTTAAATCACTCCTGTACTCAACTTCTCGGCCTTACCGGAATTGGATGCAATTGCCCTGATCACCCGCTCAATCGACCAAGCTGAAATAGCCCAGTTCCAGAAATCAAACAACGAGGCACCGCGCATTTCGGCAGGCAGCGGATGCCCGAGAAATTGCATGGCCGCCGCCAGAATGGCACTGCCTTGGGCGGGATCAACGGCTGGAGCCAAGGTCTGCTTGGATAATTTTTCACCGGCCGCATTGATTACCACCGGCAGATGCGCGTAACTCGGCGTTGGCAAGCCGAGTCGCTGTTGTAGTGCGATCTGGCGAGCTGTGGAGTCAAGTAGATCGACGCCGCGCACCACCGCATTCACGCCTTGTGCCGCATCATCGACGACCACCGCCAACTGATAGGCATATTGACCATCGGCGCGTAGCAGAACGAAATCGCCGACTTCTCGATCAACATTTTGCCGACACATGCCGTGAATTCGATCAAAAAAATTAAAATCCCGATCAAACATTTTCAAACGCCAAGCCCGAGCGTCTCGTCCTTCAGGTAAGCCGTTGCGACAGGTTCCCGGATAGCGCAGCCCCCCATCAACCGATGTTTGCGATGAGGCGGATTTAATTTCGCTGCGGGAGCAGGCGCATGGATAGGCCTCCCCGTTGAGTTGCAGATGCGCCAGTGCCGCATGATAAAGATCAAGGCGACGACTCTGGACGAGCACTTCGCCGTCCCACTCGAAGCCAAACCCCTCAAGCGTGCGCAAAATCGTGTCAGCGGCGCCGGGGAGTGTGCGCGGCTTATCAACATCTTCAATGCGAACCAGCCATTGGCCGCCGTGAGCGCGGGCATCAAGGTAGCTGCCGACAGCCGTTACGAGCGAACCAAAGTGCAGTGCTCCGGTGGGCGATGGCGCAAAACGACCACGATATACGCCATAAGATTTTTTCTTATTTTCCGGTAGAAAACTCATGCCAGCCCCTCAAACCGACGGATCAATTAGACCCGTCGTTGAACCCTTGCAGCCCATCATCCCTCCAGCACTTCCCAACGCTCCAGCAAAACCAGCAATTCATCATCAATGGCCTTGAGTCTCTGCGACAAGCCTAGCACCTCGTGACTCTGCGTTTGATAGAACGCGGGAGCTTCCATGCGCAAGTTAATTGCTGCTTGCTCCTGCTCAAGCGCAGCAATTCGCTGCGGCAGTTCGGCTAACTCGCGAGATTCTTTGTAATTTAATTTACGGCTGGCATCGGCCTTAGTTTTCGCGGCAGGTAGCGGGGTTGCGGCCACCGCTTCGACGCGCTTAGCGGCCGACTGGGTATTTTCTGCAACGCGCCGCTTAAGCTGATAATCCGCCCAGTCCTGATAGCCGCCAGCATATTCATGCCACACGCCATCACCTTCGTAGGCGATGGTTTGCGTCACCACATTGTCGATAAAGGCCCGGTCGTGGCTGACCAAAAAGAGTGTTCCGACATAGTCCTGCAATAACTGTTCAAGCAGTTCCAGGGTCTCAATGTCAAGATCGTTGGTCGGTTCGTCGAGCACCAGTACATTTGCCGGACGTGCGAACAGACGCGCCAGCAGCAAACGGTTACGCTCACCGCCGGAAAGCGACTTGACCGGCGAACGGGCGCGTTGCGGGGCAAATAAGAAATCACCCAGATAGCCGATGACATGCTTTTTCTCATTGCCGATTTCGACATAATCCGATCCCGGTGAAATCACATCAACCAGCGCCGCTTCTTCGTCAAGCTGGGTTCTGAACTGGTCGAAGTAAGCCACTTGAATTTTAGTACCGAGACGGACAACGCCTGAATCCGGTGCCAGTTCGCCAAGGATCATGCGCAACAGCGTGGTTTTACCCGCCCCGTTGGGGCCAATCAGGCCAATTTTGTCACCCCGTTGCAAACGGCAGGAGAAATCGCGCACTACATGCAAGGCGTGTTCGCCTTCGCCAAAATGCTTGCTGACATGCTCCAGTTCGGCGACTAACTTGCCGCTCTTGTCACCCGAATCGAGCGCCAGTTCGACTTTGCCCTGCCGCTCACGACGTGCCGAACGATCACGTCGCAACTGCTCAAGTCGCAGTACCCGGCCTTCGTTGCGGGTGCGTCGGGCTTCAACCCCTTTGCGAATCCAGACTTCTTCTTGCGCCAAAAATTTGTCGAACTTGGCGTTCTGAATCGCCTCGTCGTGCAGAATCAGTTCTTTTTTAGATAGATAAGTGCTGAAATTACCGGGGCAGGAAAGCAATCGTCCACGATCAAGCTCGACGATGCGCGTCGCTACCCGATCAAGAAAACGCCGGTCATGGGTGATAAATACCATCGACACCCCCGATGAAATCAGCATCTCCTCAAGCCACTCAATGGCCGCAATATCCAGATGATTAGTCGGCTCGTCGAGCAGCAGCATTTCCGGTGAAATGGCTAGCGCTTGCGCCAACGCCAGACGCTTTTTCTGACCGCCGGAAAGGGTTCCGACACGCGCATCGGGATTGAGTGAAAAGCGTTGGATCACTCGCTCGGCATCGGACTCAAACGACCAGGCATTGCGCGATTCCAGTTCGCTCTGAAGATGATGCATACACTCAAGCAGCGCCTCGTGATCCGCCTCGGGTTCGCCCATCGCATGAGCCACGGAGTGATATTCGGCCAGTAACGCTGAAACCTCGCCCATCCCGGCGACCACCGCCTCGAAGACCGTTAGTTCGGCAGCAAATGGCGGCTCCTGCGGCACATAACCCAAGCGCAGGCCAGGTTGCCGCCACACACTCCCCTCATCAAGCGTGCCCTGCCCTGATAGCGCACGCAACAGCGACGATTTGCCCGTACCGTTGCGACCGATCAGCGCCACGCGCTCACCGGGGTCGAGTTGAAAATCAGAATGATCTAGAAGGGGAACATGGCCGAAAGCCAACGAAGCGTCAGACAAAATCAGGTGCGGCATGAAGACGGGTTACTTTCTGGAGGGTAAAAACAACTGTTTTAGGTCGGCAATAATCTCAGCAGAATGCTTGGAGGTATCGACCTTGAGGTAGCTTTTCACAATTTTACCCCGGGCGTCGATCAGGAAGGTAAAACGGCGGGTAGCGCTGGTGTTGTCGGAAGAGGACCGGAGCAAATTGCGTGCACTTGGGGATTACTAGTTTCGGCAATTTATTTCACGACAGCCTAAAAATCACCACTTCAGCGAACTCGACGGTGATCAATATCCAGAAAACGGGCCAGCTCGTTTAACGCTTGCTTATAGACACCGCGTTTGAACTCAATAACTGACTCAAGCGAAACCCAGTAACTATTCCATCGCCAAGCATCAAACTCGGGATGGTCACACGCACGCAATGAAATATCGTTATCGCGCCCCATCAGACGAAGCAAAAACCAGATCTGTTTTTGCCCTCTGTAACTGCCGCGCCATTCGCGTTTTACCCAATGAATCGGCACATCGTAACGCAACCAGTCTTTGGTTCTGCCAAGAATACTGACATGCTCAGGAAGTAAGCCAACTTCTTCGTAGAGTTCCCGAAACATGGCTTGTTCAGGGGTCTCCCCCCGCTTGATGCCACCCTGCGGAAACTGCCATGAATGCTCACGTATTCGCTTGCCCCAAAAAACCTCGTTTTTCGCGTTACACAAGATGACGCCGACGTTCGGGCGGTAGCCTTCACGGTCAAGCATTAAATAACCTGCAAAATTATTGATTGAACGTATTCAACCACAATTCAAAACGCTTGGAAAGCAGACCTTGTCAGGAAACAAAATGAATCTCTGAGTTAAGGTGATATCGCTCCTGTTATTTTTCACAGACGAGGCCTTTTGAGCACGATTGCCCTGTCACAGAATCATTTCATCGGGCGAAAAAAACCCCGCAACAGCGGGGTTTTTGAAAAAAGCGATTTACTCGCCATTTATTGACTTAATGTCCATTAGACGTACTTGTTCCAGTCGATGTTGCGCATATCACCCGTATCGGCAAACTGACGGTGCATAGCAAAGCCCTTGGAAAGCGAGAAGGGCTCGTGATTGGTCGCATCAAGATGCTTCAGATAATCACGCATCTGCTGCTTGTAATCAGGATGCACGCAGTTTTCGATAATCAGATGCGCACGTTGCAACGGATCTTTACCGCGCAGATCGGCAACGCCTTGCTCTGTCACGACCACGTGTACCGAGTGCTCGCTGTGATCAAGGTGTGAAACCAACGGCACGACGGCTGAAATCTTGCCTCCCTTGGCGATTGACGGACACGAGAAGATCGACATATAAGCGGCACGGGTGAAATCGCCCGATCCGCCAATACCGTTCATGATAATTTTGCCTAGAACGTGTGTTGAATTAACGTTGCCGGCCAAATCGAACTCGAGTGCCGTGTTCATCGTAATGATGCCTAAACGACGTACGATTTCGGGATTATTGGAGATTTCTTGCGGACGCAGAACAAGGCGGCGCTTGAAGTAATCGAGATCCTTCATGACGGTTTGCATCGCATCTTGGCTCAAGGTCAGTGAGCAGGTTGAAGCGAACGTACAGCGGCCGTTCTGAAGCAACGGAATAACGGAGTCTTGCAACACTTCGGTGTACATTTGGAACGGCGGAATATCTTTGCTGGTACCCAAAGCCGCCAATACGGCGTTAGCAATATTGCCTACGCCTGATTGCATGGGCAGGAACTGTGGCGGAATCCGCCCAGATTTAATTTCGCCCGCAAGGAAATTGGCGACATTCTGGCCGATCTTATCGGTGACATCGGTTGCATCTTCAAAGCCACCGGTCTCATCAACCTGATTGGTGAACACCACACCGGCAATTTTTTTCGGATCGACGATGCAAATCGGGGAACCCGCGCGATCCGACGGACTGTAAATCGGGATTTCTTGACGAATCGGAGGATCTTTTGGCTCAAAAATGTCATGTAAGCCAAGCAATGCGCTGGAGTGTGCGGCATTCAACTCGATGATGATCTTGTCGGCAACGCGCATATAGGTGTTCGAGGCGCCAACAGAGGTTGTCAGCACAATGCCGCCGCCCGCTGTAATATCGCAAGCTTCGACCACGGCCCACTGAATCTTGCCTAAAGCGCCGTAACGCACCGCTTGAGCGACGCCGGAAAGGTGCATATCAACGAATTTAACGGAGCCCTCGTTGATCTGCTTGCGCAAGAGGGGATGACCTTGGTAGGGCGTGCGAAAACTAATGGCTTCGGCTTCGGCTAGAGCGCCATCCAACGACTTACCGGTGGAGGCACCGGTAAGAACACCAACCTTGAATGGGCGACCGGCTTCATGCTCGCGACGAGCCTTCTGCGCCAGCGCGAAAGGAACGGCTTTAGCCGAACCAGCGGCGGTAAACCCGCTGAAGCCAATGCTCTGGTCG
>CAIWVX010000349.1 GCA_903916205.1 uncultured beta proteobacterium | reverse complement strand
GCCGCCGCCGTGACTCAAGCCGGCTCGATTGGTTTCATCGGGCTGATCGTGCCGCATCTTGTTCGCCTCGCCATAGGTAACGACCAGCGTCTTCTACTCCCCGCTTCGGTGCTCGCCGGCGGCAGTCTGCTGGTCATTGCCGATACGCTGGCACGCACCGTGGTTGCGCCACAGCAACTGCCGGTCGGGGTGCTTACGGCGCTGATCGGCGTCCCGGTTTTTCTTTACCTGCTGACCCGAGACCCACAGAGGAAACGTTGAAATGAGCGATTTCACCCCTCTTCTTGAAGTCCGCAAGCTGACGGTCAGTATCGGCAATAAAGTGTTCTGTCGTGATCTTAATTTCAAGCTACAGGCGGGAGAACGTCTGGCTATCTTGGGACGCAATGGCGCAGGTAAATCGACCTTGCTGTCGGTTCTGGCGGGATTACGCACGCCACACAGTGGCGAGGTGTTGCTTAACGGCAAGACGTACGCCGATCTCGGCGCACGTCAAAGCGCCCTGATTCGCGGCTGGTTACCCCAAGCCAGAGGTGACGCCTTTGCTTCCTCGGTGCTCGAAACGGCGCTGGTTGGCCGCCATCCACACCTCGACCGTTGGGACTGGGAGTCAGAAAAAGATCTCTACATCGTCCGCCAGGCGCTGGCCGCCGTCGACTTATCCGCATTTGAAAAACGCGACATTCAGACCCTTTCCGGCGGCGAGCGCCAACGTCTAGCGATTGCCACCTTGCTCGCTCAGGCTCCGCGTGTTTTTTTGTTGGATGAGCCGATTGCTCACCTCGATTTGAAACATCAAATCGCCATGCTCGAACTTTTTTCTAACGCCGCACTTCAGTGTGATGCGGCCTTGGCTATGGTTCTGCATGAACCGGCCTTGGCTTGGCGCTACTGCAACCAAGCCTTGCTGATTCATGGTGACGGCCATACCGAAAGCGGCCCGGCCCGAGAGATGCTTAGCGCTGAACGACTTTCTGAGCTTTATCAATACCCACTGGCCGCCATTGAACATGACGGGCGAATCAGTTTTGTTCCCAAATAACACCTGACACTGGATTTTTATTCCCATGACTGAACAAGACAAAGCCGATCGCCACGCCAAACGCATGGTGCGAAAAAAAGCCGTTGTCGATGAAAGCATTGCCAAGGCTCAGGAAGAGCGCGGAGTGCTGGTCATCAACACCGGCAACGGCAAAGGCAAATCTTCTGCGGCCTTCGGCGTTGTGGCGCGAGCGCTCGGCCACGGTATGAAAGTGGCCGTTATCCAGTTCGTTAAAGGCCGCTCCGACACGGGTGAGGAAGCGTTCTTTATACGTGCGGCAAAAGCGATGCCCGTCAACCTGTTTTGGCACGTTACCGGCGAAGGCTTCACTTGGGAAATTCAGAATCTGGATCGCGATATAGCGACCGCCCAATCGGCGTGGGCACTGGCCTGTCGCTACCTGAGCGATCCTGAAATCGGACTCGTGGTGCTCGATGAAATGACCTACGCCTTCAAATACGGCTGGCTCGAATTGCCCACCGTGCTGGAAAAGCTGGCGGCCCGTCCGAAAATGCAACACGTCATTATTACTGGCCGTGCCGCCCCGGAAGCACTGGTTGCCGCAGCCGATACCGTCACCGACATGACCCTGCTTAAACACGCTTTTAAAGCCGGGGTCAAAGCCATGCCCGGATTGGAGTGGTAACCATGCCTTCATGCCCCGCTTTTCTCATTGCGGCCCCAGCCTCCGGTCAGGGCAAAACCACCATCGTGGCTGCGCTAGCGCGACTGCACACCCGTCTTGGGCGCAAGGTTCGCGTTTTCAAATGCGGCCCGGACTTTCTCGACCCCCAGATTCACGCCATCGCCAGCAACGCCCCCTGTCAAAACGTTGACTTATGGATGTGCGGCGAAGCAGATATGGCCTGGCGTCTAGCCGAGGCGGCAGCTTGCTCAGACCTGATTCTCATCGAAGGTGTCATGGGCTTATTCGATGGTTCGCCTTCGGCGGCCGAACTCGCCAGAAAGTTCGGCATCCCGATTCTCGTGGTGATTGACGGCTCATCAATGGCCAACAGTTTCGGTGCCATCGCCTACGGACTCAAACACTACCGCCCCGGAACGCCACTCAGCGCGGCCTTCGGTAATCGAGTCGGTAGCGCTTATCACGCCGAGCTACTGGAAAAAAGTCTGCCACCTGACATTGCTTGGTACGGTCACTTGCCTCGTGATGTCGACGCCGAAATGCCTGAACGCCATCTTGGCTTGTTGCCGGCGGCTGAAATCGAAAATCTGTCACAGCGCATTGATCGCATGGCCGACCTGCTGTCGACCACGGCGGCAGCACAACTACCGGCTAGCGTGGAGTTTACCCCGGCGCTGCGCCCCGATCTGCCTCGCTTGCTCGACGGCCAGACCATCGCCATCGCCCGCGACACGGCCTTCTGTTTTATCTACCCGGCCAATATTGAATGTCTCGAAATGCTGGGGGCCAAGCTGGTGTATTTTTCGCCACTGAACGAAAACACACTGCCCGACTGCGATGCCATCTGGCTGCCCGGAGGTTACCCGGAACTGCATGGCCCAACGCTGGCGGCTAAGCGCACTCTGTGGCATCAACTGACGACCGCCGTCGAGGCCGGGAAACCCGTACTGGCCGAGTGCGGCGGCATGATGACGTTATTTGAAACCCTGCGCGATGTCGAAGGAAACGAGTTTGCTATGGCAGGCTTGTTACCGGGAGGCGTGTCGATGCAAAAACGTCTGGCCGGTCTGGGTATGCAAGAAGTTGAGTTACCTGAAGGCACCGTGCGCGGCCACGCCTTCCACTACTCGAAAACCGAAACCAAACTGGTCGCGCTGAGCACAACGACGCGTCCAGACGGACGTGAGGGCGAGGCGATATACCGCCACCTGCGCCTGACCGCCAGCTACATGCACCTTTACTTCCCGTCCAATCCTGAAGCCGTGGCTCGATTGTTTCTAAAGTAGTCGTTCATGCAATAAGAATAAAGAGGGCTGCGAAACGACAACCGGTGATGTTGGGCCTCTTGTGCGGCACCTAACACTAATTAAGCAACTGTACTTTCTCCGCATAGCGGTTTTATCTAACGATTAACATGGCTCACGCCGCAAAAAATGGCCCTTAAAGCAACGATTTTTAAAGTAGATCTCTCGGTCGCTGACATGGATCGCAACCTCTACGCAGACTTTTCACTGCGTTTGGCGCGTCACCCCTCCGAGAACGATGCGCGAATGATGGTTAGGCTGTTATTGTGGATCTTTTGGATATTTTGGGTTCGCCAGAGCGTTTGATGAAAGTGATTTGCGATGAGATTTTGGAAGTCAAAGCGCAATTTGGCGATGTGC
>CAIWVX010000348.1 GCA_903916205.1 uncultured beta proteobacterium | reverse complement strand
TGCGCGTATCACACCGTCCTGTAGCAAACGGGCCTCAACATTTTTTATAACCGCCTCTGCAGGCACCGAGAATACGCCTTCAAGACGATGAAAGTGTTTGATTTCAAATTGAAAACGCTGTTGGTTTGATTCTTTGGCAGAAGGGACGGTGATCATAACATCCTTACCCGCCAGTTGTACTTTGACCAGAAGCTGTAGCGTTCCACTGATTGCTTTCGCCTTACGCCCCCCGTTATTAACAACCAACATTCGATAACGAAACTCGCCTGAAGAGCCCTCTTGGGCAATTCTCAGACGATCAATTTTGACACCAACTTCTTCACCCAGATCGGCAGATGGCATCAATTCTTCAAAAAAAGCCAGATCTTGTTTCAAGGCGGCATTTTCTATTTCAAGTGACTTAACCTGACTTGATAACTGCATTTGTGTTGCCCGCTCAATCTGCAAGCTACTTTCGCCCGCCCCCGCAAGACTGCGCAATCTCGTCAGTTCATCATCGACCTCCATGACGTAATTTCTGAGCGCTTGAATTTCCCGTACCGACTCGTGACTATCAAAACCGGCGATACGGCGACCGGCATCATAAATCCAAGCCGCTATCGCCAAAGAGATGGATAAAACACCAATCATGGCTAATGCCCGCCAATACCAAGCGACATGCGTCCTAATCGCGACTTTAGGGGCGCTAATGCCGAACCGTTGGCGCAGGCGCTTGAGTGTTAGGGTAAGACTGGAAGTTGCCATAACCCGTCAGTTTCCGGCAGATCAAACATGATATTCATATTCTGCACGGCTTGGCCGGCAGCCCCTTTGACCAAATTGTCGATAACCGAAAGAATGACCAGCGTATCGCCACCTTGCGGTCGATGAATGGCGATCCGGCACAGGTTAGCTGAGCGTACTGAGCGTGTATCAGGATGCGATAGCGCAGGCATCACATCGACGAACGGTTCGTCCGCATAACGCTCTTCATAAAGCTTTTGGAAATCAGCTTCCTTTTTTATCCGCGCATAAAGAGTGGCATGAATCCCACGAATCATGGGCACCAAATGCGGTACGAAAGTCAGACCGACAGACGTCCCTGCCATGCGCGATAAGCCTTGACGAATTTCCGGCAAGTGACGATGTCCGGCAACCCCGTAGGCTTTAAAACTATCGGCGGTTTCAGAAAACAGCGAAGCCACCTCCGCCTTACGCCCGGCACCAGAAACGCCGGATTTAGCATCCGCGATCAGCGTGTCAACATCCACCCAACCAGCCTCAACCAGCGGCATAAATCCTAACTGTATGGCCGTCGGATAGCAGCCGGGATTAGCCACCAAACGGGCATGGCGTAGTGCGGCGCGATTAACTTCAGGCAAGCCGTAAACCGCTTTAGCCACCCACTCGGGGCAAACGTGCTTCATTCCGTACCATTTTTCCCATTCAGCAATGTCGTGGATACGAAAATCTGCCGCAAGATCAATAACGCGCACCCCGGCATCTAATAACTCGCGGGCCTGCTGCATTGCCACCCCATTAGGCGTGGCAAAAAAGACGACATCACAGGCGCTAAGATTGGCCTGTGCCGGATCGACGAACGTCAGATCAACTCGTCCACGGAGACTGGGGAACAGGCTCGAAACAGGCGTCCCCGCATCACCACGCGAGGTGATCGCGAGAATATCCACCGCCGAATGTTGTGCCAGCAAACGCAGTAGTTCGACGCCGGTATAGCCCGTACCGCCGACAATTCCAACTTTGAGCATTAATAACTCCTCAATAGATGTG
>CAIWVX010000347.1 GCA_903916205.1 uncultured beta proteobacterium | reverse complement strand
TCATGGCCGTGTTGCTGATGATGAGCATCCCTACTTTTGCTGACGACAAAAAGATTACGATTGTGGTCAGCAGTATTGAGAAACAGATCTATCTCCCGGCTAAACTGGCCGAACAACTCGGCTACCTGAAAGAGACTGGGCTGGAGATTGAACTTCTAGACACCGCCACTGGAAGCAGCGCAGAAAAAGAAATGCTATCGGGTGTCGCACAAGGTGTTATCGGTTTCTACGACCATACGATTCACTTGCAAGCGCGTGGCAAACTGGCGCTCTCCGTGGTGCAGTTCAGTCAAGCTCCGGGTGAGGCTATTCTCATTTCAAAGAACGCAGAAAAAACGATAAAGTCACTGGCTGACCTTAAGAATAAAACCTTGGGTGTTACCGGATTGGGTTCCTCGACACACTTGCTTACGCACTATTTACTCGCAAAAGCCGGTGTAAAAAATAGTGATTATTCAGTCCTTCCAGTTGGCGCAGGTTCCCGCTTTATTGCAGCAATCACCCAAGGGAAAATTGATGCAGGCATGACGACTGAACCGACCATTTCTCGTCTTTTATCGAGCGGAGAGGCCAGCATCTTGATTGATCTGCGCACGGTAAGCCGCACTGAAGCCATCCTTGGCGGCACCTATCCAGGCGCCTGCCTTTATATGCAGACGGCCTGGGTAAGCAAAAACAAAGAAGCCGTACAAAAAATCGTGAATGCCTTCGTCAAGACACTGCGGTATATCGCAACACACAGCGCGGCGGAGATCGCCGAGATGATTCCCGCTGAATATTATGGTTCTGACAAAAAGAACTATATTGAGGCACTTGAAATCAGCAAACGTATGTTCACTACAGACGGCGTGATGCCAGAAAATGGCCCGGCAACCGTTCTTCGCGTGCTGAAAGATTTCGACAAAGCCGTGCAAGGAAAACCCATCAATCTAGACAACACCTTCACTACCGAATTTGTCAATGCAGCACGCTAACGTTGGCTCATCGAACGGTGTGATTTTAAGCTCTCGCCCCGATAACGATCAGCATTCAATGCGCATTATTTGTGACCTAGTGGAAATCAGACTCAATTTGATCTACTTCACATGGAACGGCAAGCCAGATGTTTGCCAACACCGATGAATTCTGCACTTGTTATTGCCCGTCCTTTTGCCATCGCGCTGATTATTGGTTTAATTGGCGGACTCTTTTTCAAAGAGATTGATATGCCACTACCGTGGATGCTCGGCCCCTTATTCGCGGTCGGCTTAGCCGGTATTCGAGGCATCCAAGTTCAAGACATACGCGGAAGTCGTCAGGCCGGGCAATTGGTCATCGGCTGCGCCTTGGGGCTTTATTTCACCGCCGAAGTCAGTCGTCAATTATTAAGCTTCAGCGGATACATCATTTCAGCCGCATTCATTGCCCTACTCATTGGCGCATTCGGCGGTTTGCTCTTGAAAAGAATCTCTGGCATCAATGCAACAACTTCTTTTTTTGCCAGTGTTCCGGGCGGAGCCGCCGAAATGGCGGTTCTTGCTGAACGGGCTGGCGCACGCTTTGACCAAGTCGCTTTGTCCCATTCGATCCGTGTTCTTCTGGTGGTTTCAACCATCCCGCTGGCGGTCACGCTGACCGGAACAAGCGGGACTGATTTTTATACGCCATCAACAATGGACGTTGTTATTCCCGGATTAGCGACCCTAACTTTGATGGCGATCATTGCTGCATTCGCCTTCATGAAAGTCGGCATTCCTAACGCTTGGTTACTCGGGCCGTTGTCCGTAAGTCTGCTGCTCACGCTAACGGGACAAAGCAGCTCGGCTGTTCCCCCTTTGCTGATCAATGCGGCACAGGTACTGATCGGCTGTTCGCTCGGCTCCCGTTTTAAGCCCAGTCTTCGCTCCGAGTCCCGGCGGTTGATCATTGGCATCCTCGCCAATGCCGCCTTCACCCTCAGCTTATCGGTTATTTTAGGTTTGATTTTGGCCTGGCTAATCGGAAGCAGCGGATCGACCATGATTCTCGCCACCTCGCCAGGCGGACTCTCAGAAATGTGTATTACCGCGAAAATACTCAATCTCGGCGTGCCATTGGTGACATCCTTCCAAGTTGCCCGACTAGCGATCGTGGTGACTTTTTCACTGCCTTTATGGCGATTACTGTTGCTGATCAAAGCCAAGTTGGACTCTTCAAGGACTTAGAATGCCTATCAAATTGAGCGCTTCAACCTCTTTTCGATAAGACACTAATTCGGCCTAGTCAGAGCGGGCGTTTGATAAGCTCGTCGTCGAATGGCTTCGGCGCAACCTCAAGTCCGCTCAAAACTTATATTTCTCCAACCGCAAACAGACGTCGATGCTCTTTCATCGCATAACGATCCGTCATTCCTGCAATGTAATCCGCTACTCGGCGCGCTTGATTTTCTTCTGATTGGAACTGTGGCGGAAGCAAACGGGGATCATCCAGAAAGGCCGAAAACAAATCGCCTATAATCCGCTGCGCCTTGCTGGTCATGCGTAATACTTGAAAATGATGGTAGAGATTTTTGTGTAAAAAACGCTTCATTTCGCGCTGTGCTTCACCCAATTTATCGGAGAACTGGACGAGCGGAGCACTCTGACGAACGTCGTCGAGGCTTTCCGGTTTGACCCGTGCAATGTGGCCGACGGTCGTCTCAATCAGGTCGCAAACGAGAGCGTTAATCATGCGTCGAATCGTTTCATGAACTAGGCGACGCTCTGTTAGCCCGGGATAAATCTGTCGCACTGCGGTGATGTAGCGTGAAAACGACTCGACCTGTTCCAATTGCTCCAGTGTGATTAGCCCCGAGCGTAAGCCGTCATCGACATCATGATTGTTGTAGGCAATTTCATCGGCTGAATTACAAATTTGAGCCTCAAGCGAAGCTTGTGTGCGTTGAATAAAGCGTTCACCCAATTCACCGAGTTTGAGTGCATTCTCGCGCGAGCAATGTTTAATGATGCCTTCACGGGTTTCAAAACATAGATTCAAACCATCGAAACTCGCGTAACGCTCCTCAAGCTGGTCGACAATCCGCAAACTCTGAAGGTTGTGTTCAAAGCCCCCCTTGTTTTGCATACATTCGTTGAGCGCATCCTGCCCGGCGTGGCCGAACGGGGTATGTCCGAGGTCATGCGCCAAGGAAATGGCTTCAACGAGGTCTTCATTAAGGCATAGCGCACGAGCAATTCCTCTGGCGATTTGAGCCACTTCAAGACTGTGTGTTAAGCGTGTTCTGAAGAGGTCGCCTTCATGATTGACAAACACTTGGGTCTTGTATTCAAGGCGACGAAACGCCGTGGAGTGCACAATTCGATCGCGGTCACGTTGAAATTCATTGCGATGCGATGGTGCATCGTCAGCAAAACGACGTCCGCGTGAATTTTCTGAGGCAACTGCGTAGGGCGCAAGCTTAAACATGGCGGGTGTTCGCCTCAATGGCTCCGGCGATCTCGGTCGGAGTCGCCATAGCACTTAGCATCGCCTGCCCCACTTGTTTGAACAACACCAGACGTATCCTTCCATCCTGAACTTTTTTGTCATTTTGCATCAACTGAAGATATTTTTCCGTCGCCATCGCCGGGCCAGTAACAGGCACGCCAACACGCTCTAACAGTTGTTTAATCCGCACCACATCTGAAGCCGAAATCCAGCCCAGCCGCTGAGATAATTCAGCCGCCATCATTGTACCCACGGCCACGGCCTCGCCGTGTAACCACTGGCCGTAACCCATTCCCGATTCAATCGCATGACCGAAAGTGTGGCCCAAGTTAAGTAATGCGCGTTCGCCGTTTTCATGTTCATCGGCCATGACCACGTCGGCCTTGTTCTGGCAGGAACGTAAAATGGCATACTCAAGCGCCGCCGGTTCTCGTTTCAACAAACGTTCCAGATGATCTTCCAGCCATACCAAAAAAGGTAAGTCGCGTATCAACCCGTATTTGATAACTTCAACAAGCCCCGATCTCAACTCACGCTCAGGCAGCGTGTTGAGCACATCCGTATCGCTAAGAACAAGTTTAGGTTGATAGAACGCACCAATCATGTTTTTTCCGTGCGGATGATTGATTGCGGTCTTCCCGCCGACTGAAGAATCCACCTGCGAAAGCAGCGTCGTCGGCACTTGGACAAAAGGCATTCCGCGCTGATAACAGGCCGCCGCGAATCCCGTGATGTCACCCACGACCCCGCCGCCCAAGGCCATCAGCGTGGTTGACCGCTCGCAATGACCGGCTAGCAATTGATCAAAGATGAGATTGAGGGTTTCCCAATTTTTGTAGCACTCTCCATCCGGCAAAATAATTGTTGAAGTCTCAATATCCGCTTTTTTCAAGGAGGAAACGAGACGCTGCAAATAAAGAGGGGCAATGCTTGTATTGCTAACAATAGCGACCTTCGGCTGACGCAAAATCGGCAACAGTAACTCGCTTTGTTCCAGTAGGCCTTGACCCACATGAATCGAATACGTTCGCTCGCCAAGAGCTACGTTCAGCGTTTCCATTGCTCACCTATTTCCTTGATCAACAATTGCAGAATGCCCGACGCTCTCATCCGACTGCCGTCAACCACCAGATCAGCGATCTCACGATAGTACGGATCACGCTCGATAAAAAGTTCTCTTAGCCTCAGCAAGGGGTTGGGCACCTTTAATAAGGGGCGATTCTTGTCGTGACGTGTCCGTTCCCACAACAGATGGGGAGGAACGTTCAAATAAATCACAAAACCGCTGGTTTTCAGATAGGTGCGATTCTCAGGGTGCAGTACCGCACCGCCACCGGTCGCCACCAACAAACCGCGCATTCGCGAAAGTTCAGCAATAACTCGAGACTCGCGCTTACGAAAACCATCTTCGCCTTCAATCTCAAATACCGTTGGAATAGTCACCCCTGTACGTTCTTCGACCACTCGGTCTGAGTCGACAAAGTCAAGGTCAAGGCGCTTCGCCAGCGATCGTCCTATGGTCGTCTTACCCGATCCCATCAGACCAACCAGATAGACATTATTTGCGTCAGGTCGTTTTTCCACGTCGACATTCTATCGCAGGCTACCGTTTGGAACAGAGGCAACACAATTTTTTAGACGGAACCGTCTCACTCGCTCGTTCTTTTCAAATAAAATGACCTTCGATAACATGACCGACCCCGAAAATGCCTCGGCTACAAAACAGCGTTTTATCCTTAACCCTTCATTCTTGAACGCACACCAAAATGCCTACTTACGCTCTCGGAAATATCGCGCCACAACTTGACCCGCAAAGCTGGATTGCGCCTAATGCCAGCGTTATCGGCCAAGTGCGGATGGAAAAAAATTCATCGGTCTGGTGGAACTGCACGCTACGCGGTGACAGAGACTGGCTGATTATTGGCGAGAGCAGCAATATTCAGGACGGCTCGGTGCTTCATACCGACAGTGGGATTCAGGTGTGCATTGGCAAGAAGGTTACCGTCGGCCATAGTGTCATTTTGCACGGCTGCACCATTGGCGATAATTCGCTGATCGGCATGGGGGCCGTGTTACTGAACCGAGTGGTCATCGGTAAAAATTCTCTGGTCGGTGCTCACACCATGATTCCTGAGGGAAAAGTCTTTCCCGAGCGTTCGCTGATTATGGGTTCACCCGGAAAATTCATTCGTGAGCTTAACGATGAAGAAGTCGCCAAGCTACCGGGCAGTGCTGACCGCTATGTTGAAAATTGGCAGCGTTATCAGCGCCAATTGGTGGCCATTTAATCCGTTTTTTCAAGTGACGAACGCCCCCCGTCGCGCTCATTTTTAAAGAGCGCTAAAGCCTTGGCTACGCTGGCGATGACGGGTTCCCAGCCGGCATCCGGTGACTGACGGAAAAGACGCATTTTTTCGGGATACCAAGGAGAATCAGAGCGCTCGGTTAGCCAACGCCAATCAGTACAGTAATCCGACAGGAGTAACCAGCACGGCTTGCCCAAGGCGCCGGCCAAATGCGCCACGGCGGTATCGACGCTGATGACTAGATCAAGACCGCTAATGACTGCGGCGGTATCAGCAAAGTCGTCAAATTTTTCATGCAAAATCTGCATCGAAAAGCCTTCTGGAGAGGGATGTATTTCTTCCTCGCCAAGCTGTAAGCAGATAAAACGCACGCCTTCAACGACACCCAGCGGAAAGAGGGTGGACAACGATGGCAATGAACGATGACGGTCATTTTCAAAATTTGGATTACCTTTCCAAGCCAGCCCGACGCGCAAGCCTGATGTCGGCAACCAAGCCAGCCACTTCTCTTGGAGTTTCGGATCGACGGCCAAATAGGGAATAGCCGCCGGAATGGTCTCAAGACGTGTCTGGCAATAAAACGGCAGAGTCAGCGGGGGCGACCAAAAATCCCAAGCTGAGGCGGGGATCTCGTCGTCCACGGAAAAAACCTCATCAAGTGCCGTCATGCGGGTAAAAAGTCGCTTCAAACCGGGGTGACAAACGAAGGCCAAACGCGTCGCCCCCAGTGCTTTCAGAACGGCGGCGTAACGGCAAAACTGGATCATGTCGCCATGACCTGACTCAAAGCCGATGATCATCGACTTGCCTGCCAACGATTCTCCCCGCCAGCGTGGGCAACTGAAAAACTGGTTCAGATGTCCGTAACCCTCTCTGGCCTCAAGACATTGCCATCCCTCGTCAAAGCGCCCTTGCCGTAGCAAGACATAGGCCAGATTGAAACGCGCCTTGGTGTAGTTTTTATCGAGACCAAGGGCCGTGTAATAACAGTTTTTAGCCTCGTCATCGCGCTTCAGGCACGCCAGCAATACGCCATAGTTTGACCACAAGGCAGGGGCGTCAGGCACCTGTTGTAGCGCCTGAAGATAGACGTTTTCAGCTTCAGCAAAATGCCTTTCGTGCAGTAGCAGGGTGCCCAAATTGAGGCTGATCTGAACAGTGTCAGGAGCCAAGGCCAAAGCTCGCCGATAGCTTAACTTGGCGGGTTCAATTTCACCTCGCTGCGCCTTCAACCAGCCCAGATTAGCTAGAGCTTCTGGGAAATCAGGGTGTTGTTTCAGCGCCTGGGCAAAAGCCTGTTCAGCTCGCTCCGACTGCCCAGCGGCCATCCACCGCACACCTTCATGAAAGAAGAGTTCGGCTTGCGATTCCTTCGTGTTCATTGCCTCATATCAACACATGTCATCGACTCTTGCCCGAGGCGATGGCCGTTGAAACTCGGCAGGTTTTCGATTTACCAAAACCAAGCTTTGAGGCTTTGGCGATTCTCCTCGGCGTTGTGGGCACCCTCATCGACGACGTTACCGTTCGATACCCCATCACGCCGGTTCGCCAGATTGAGTCAACGCTCGATAGAGTGTGGCAATAATCCCAGCGGTTGCGCCCCAAATAAAATAATCGCCATACGGCATGGCAACATAGGTGCGTAATTTTCCACGGTGATGCATCTGATGCTGTTGATGATTGCTCGGATCCATCAAAAAAGCGAGCGGCACTTCAAAAATTTCGGCAACTTCTTCGGCATCAGGACTCAGGTCGAAGGGCGGTCTGAGCAGGGCAACGACCGGAGTCACGCGAAAGCCTGTTCCGGTGCGGTATTCGGGTAAGTAACCGACGATCTCGACATGCTCTGACGAGAGGCCAATTTCTTCATTGGCTTCACGTAAAGCGGTGTCAGCGGGGGAAACATCTTCGGGTTCAACACGCCCACCCGGAAAACTGATTTGCCCTGGGTGATCTCTTAAATGATCGGTTCGTTGAGTGAGCAAAACCGAGGGGCCTTCGGCACGTAAGACAATAGGGAAGAGCACGGAGGCCGGGGTTAAGTTTTCGTCAGCGACACCGTCTTCGGCGACAAAAACTGTCCGCGCGGGCTCTGGGAAGAGGGCCAAACGCAAATGCTCAAGCTCAATGTCTGAGCGATTTGAATAGCTCAGCATTTGCTTTGGGGGCTTAGTTATCGTGGTCACTGTCCTCGCTTTCAATTTCAGCGCGCACGGCCTTTAGTGCATCTTGTAGCGTTTCTTCTGGCAGCGAATTGATTGTTGTCGCGACTAGATCGGCCGACTCAATGGCCCCTACCGGCAAGCGCTTACTGTCTAAACAGGCGATCAAGGCGGCCGTTGCACCGACAACCCGCAGCAAGGTCTGACGTTCAGCCATCAATATTTCAAGTTCCCGACGCAACATGGTTATTTCCTGGTCGCGGTGTGGCATTTAACTCTCCTAGTAGCGTTTCTTCAACGTCATGGAATCCCATCACGCTGCATTTCCATTCGATGCAAAAACAAGGTCTATCTGGTTGATGCACCGGCGCGTCAACACTAGCCAGTTTGACACGAGATACCGCCGTCTGGTCATTGGCGGTCATTGGTTGTAATAGGCAAAGAAAAACTGAGCACGTAAAATAAAACCTACTCTGAACACCCATGCCTACAAACATGAAGCCTGTTGCCATTTTTCGCCACTTCCAAACAGAGGGGCCCGGTTATTTTGCCACATTCCTCGACCAGCGCTCGATTCCGTGGCAATTGATCGCTGTTGATTGCGGTGCCAGCGTACCCATCAGCGCAGAATCCTTCTCTGGCTTAGCCCTGATGGGCGGGCCAATGAGTGTCAACGACCCACTCCCATGGATCGATCCAGTATGCGCTCTAATTCGTGATGCACGAGCACGCGATATTCCCGTCATCGGCCATTGCCTTGGGGGACAATTGATAAGCCGGGCATTCGGTGGCGAAATTACCCGCAATCCGGTTAAAGAAATTGGCTGGGGCAAGGTGCATGTAGATCACAGTGACAGCGCATCACGGTGGTTAGGCGATTGGCAAAGTAAAGCCGGTGAAACGGCGACTGTTTTTCAATGGCATGGCGAAACGTTCAGCCTGCCTCCTGGTGCCAAGCGGCTCTTCACCAACGAATTCTGTGCCAATCAGATGTTTACCCTAGGCCCCCATCTGGCGATGCAATGTCACATCGAAATGACCCCCGATATGATCGAAGAATGGTGCTCGTTCTGGACTTCCGAAATCTCAGAACTTGAATTTTTTCCCTCAAGCATTCAGACGCCAGAACAAATGCAACAGAACATGCCAGCACGTCTCACCGCCATGCGTAGCTTGGCTGATCAGCTTTATTCGGTATGGATTGGCGGTCTAAAAAGCTGAACCCGAGCGATAAAACATCCAGCGCCGCGTATCAAGGCGTTTTGTGCTCAGTTTTTGTGTTCGACCACGACGCATTGATAGACCCCGCCAAAAAACGTTCTTTTGCGCCAGGTGAATCGCTCGGCATTTTTTGCGTAGTCGCGAATTTCGTTATGCCACAGCCCCTCTGCAAAGGGCTCAAGATAACGATTAACGAGTTTGAGCACATAACGGATCGGCTGCCATTTTTTCGGATTATGGTAATCAATAAAAACAATTTTGTTGCCTTGAGATAATTTGAAAAGCATATTGTTTACGATTTCAAATTTCTTCTCTTCAGGCACTTCATGCAGCAGAAAAAAGCTGCATATCAGATTGTAATCAAGCCCCTGATCGCCTTCAAAATTAGCCGCGTCGCTGCGAATCACCTTTGTCCAGTCCATACCGACTAGCTTGCGCGTGCCACGCTCAAGCTGAATCGGCGTGATATCGGTCAGATGAAACACCCCCTGCGGCCCAACCTTGCGTGCGGCATGGGTAATTAAATCGCCATAAACATGGGCCAATTGCCAGACGCGCATCCCTTCTTTGATTTCGTCGAGATAGGCACGCATCAAGCGTTGATCGTTGAGGAAAAGTAAAACCCTAACCACCCAATTGCGATCAAGTGTAGGCACCCAAGCGGGATTGACGTAGGCCCAATCATAAACGTCGGTCATGTAAGCCGGCACCCCGTCGTAATACGGATCAACAGCCGGTGGAGAATGAATCTTGATCATCTCAATTGACTTGATTTGTGCTTATCAGACAGGCAACGGGGCCAGTAATGCCGCAATGTCATCTTCACCAAATTTCAGGTCAATGCCGGGGTCTTCAGACAAAATACCGGCGGCCAGTTCGGCTTTGCGCTCTTGCAAAGCCAGTATTTTTTCCTCGATACTGCCGGCGATAATCAGCTTGTAAACAAAAACTGGCTTGTCCTGACCGAGCCGGTGCGCTCGATCTGTGGCCTGATTTTCAACGGCGGGATTCCACCAAGGATCATAGTGGATCACCGTATCGGCGGCGGTTAGATTAAGCCCAACTCCGCCAGCTTTCAGGCTAATCAAGAAGATGGGGACTTCACCCGCTTGGAAACGCCGAACCGGTGTTTCACGATCAACTGTGTCGCCGGTCAAAATGACATAATCCAGCCCAGCCTGTTTTAGCTCGGTCTCGATTAAGGACAACATGCTGGTAAATTGTGAAAAAAGAAGTATGCGACGACCTTCATCAACCTGCTCAGGCAACATCGTCATCAGCAAATCAAGCTTGGCGCGTTCTTTGACGCGCTGGGCAGAAACCGCTTTGACCAGACGCGGATCGCAGCAGACTTGTCGCAGTTTGAGTAGCGCATCCAAGATCACGATCTGACTACGCCCAAAGCCTTTTTTGGCCACCTCATCGCGGACGATTGAGTCCATCGCCGCACGAACGGTTTCATAGAGATCACGCTGACTTCCGGCCAACTCAACTTTGCGCACGATAATCGTTTTGGGCGGCAACTCACGCGCTACTTCTTCTTTTTTGCGCCGCAAAATAAAAGGCCGTATGCGCTGGGCAAGTAAATTGCGACGCTCCACATCGCCTTGTTTTTCTATCGGCGTGCGCCAGTATTTGGTGAAGGTGTTGCTGGCCCCGAGAAATCCCGGCAAGAGAAAATCAAACTGACTCCACAGTTCGCCGAGATGATTTTCTAAGGGCGTACCGGTCAAACACAGTCGATGACGCGCATCAATTTTGCGCACCGCCTCGGCTCCCTGACTGCGCGCATTCTTCACCGTTTGCGCTTCATCGAGAATGAGTAAATGGTAGCTGTGCCGGGTCAATTCCTTGGCGTCACGCCAGAGCAGTGGATAGGTGGTCAGCACCACATCAAACTGAGGGATGTCGCTAAATTTACTTTTCCGCTCGGCGCCGTGCAACGAGAGGATAGAAAGGGCGGGCGCAAAACGAGCCGCTTCGTTTTTCCAGTTAAAAATGAGCGAAGTAGGCAATACAATCAGCGCGGGACGATCAAGTCGCCCGGCTTCTTTTTCAAGCAGCAAATGCGCCAAAGCCTGTGCCGTTTTGCCTAAACCCATATCATCCGCCAAGATCCCAGATAATTTATGCTCGCGCAAAAATTGCAACCAGGCCAAGCCCTCTTTCTGGTAATCGCGTAGTTCAAGCCCTAACCCAGCCGGCGCAGCAATATGGGCGATGCCCTGGGCCTTGGTCAGTTTTTCGGCCAGCGCCAAAATATCGCTTTGCCCGCGAAACTGCCAACGACGCGGGTCATTGAGTTCTATCAGGCGCGAAGCATCGTAACGAGAAAGGCGTAAATTGCCACCACTATAACCGTCGAACAAATCCATCAGCGTTGCTGCCAGAGGCTTCAAGCGCGCAGCGGGTGCGCGAATTCGCTGATTGCTTGGACTCAGCAATTCGATCATTTCATCGTCAGCGATTCGATGCAGCATCGTGCTATCCAGCCAGCGCGAATCACGGCGAAATAGCGACGCCAGCAACGGGGCCAAGGGCAAGCGTTGGCCTTCAACCACAATCCCCATATCGAGGTTAAACCAGCCCGAATCCGGCTCCGACTCCACCAACTCGGCGTCCCAAACGTCAACATCCAGGGCGTGATGACGAAAGTCACCATCAAATTCAATTTCCCAACCGGCATGACGCAAGACAGGCAAACCTTCTTGCATAAATTTTAGCCAAGATGAACCCATAGACAGGCCGTAGGCTCCGTCAGGCGGGCTGCCAAAAGTATGCAGGGCGTAGCCGGGTATTTTATGCAGACCCGAATCATGAAGACGCGCCATCAGGGCGGCCTCCTGTTCTTTACGACGAACGATGCGAACCAGTTCGCCTTCGGGCAAGGTATAAAACTCACGGAATACATGCGGCCGCGTTTCCGCATCCTGATAACGAAAAAACGGCAAGGCCACGTCAAAACAGCCGAAATCATAACTGGCAAGGTAATCACGCCAGCTACGATTGCCTTGAGTATTCAAGGTTTTAAGACGCAAAATAGCCACCGGGCTGGTATCTATGCGACGCAAACCGGCCAATTCTGCTGAAAGCGGACTATCGGTGCTCAATCCGGTTAGCGCTTCGGCAAGCTGCGTTGACTCTCTGAGTGAAAATGCCGGAGAGTGGATAAGCTCTGGATTGCCTTGTAGATTAAGCGGCCCGACCCGGTCTTCATCAAGATCGATATACCAGGGCTTAGGCAAAGGAATCACCAGACTGGCGGCGGAATCGGTTTGATAGCAGGGGCGTTGACGTCCGCTGATGTCTGTCTGCCAGCTCACACTCGCCGAACGCGGCTCACCCAACAGCAACGGCGAGAAATCAGTGCTGGTCGAGAGACGCCCGGTTAAAGCCAATCGTCGCAGCAGTTCGCCGCCATATTTCGGTCCAAAACTAAAGGCCCGTAGACTCGTATCATGGGCCCGCTCAGCCCAAAGAAGTTCAAAAATACTAATGTCGTCATCCGTAACAAAAAGCGGCGGCTTGAGCAGCGCCCGGTCAATACTCCACCACTCATCTGAATTTTCCGGCCCTCGGCCCTTGTGAACGGTGACCCCAAATTCACTGAGATCTTCGTTCCAACACAGGCGGTAGCTCACCTGAGTGCGGCCCAAGGTCGGCTTGATGCCTTTGTTACTGACCGCCGTCGATACCCGACGCAATTCATCCAGCCATGAAAAAACGTCAGGATTTTTATTTTCTTCTTGGTCTTCAACAGTTTTTTGCGATATGGACATCAGCGCTCTATAGACAAATCGTGCCGTGCCTCACGCGAGGTCGGCACCAAAATGTGCGGTAAAAAAAATTTGGGTTACGGTAAAGCGATTCAAGTCATCTGCACGCCGATGACTCAGTCGCGAAAATTGCCGTATTTGATTGGAAAATCGGTGATCGACTTCTTCACCAAAGTAATGGCTTCCTGTAATACATCGCGCTTAGCCCCAGTCACACGTACCGCATCGCCTTGGATCGCCGCTTGAACTTTGAGCTTAGAATCTTTGAGCAATTTGACGATCTTTTTTGACAACTCCGATTCAATGCCCACTTTGATTTTCAAATCTTGCTTAACCTTATCGCCCGAAACCTTCTGAATGGCTTGAGCATCCAAGCGCTTGGTAGAATCCGGCTCTTTTTTTTCCATCTCAGGAAATAAAATATCCTTAATCTGGTTAATCTGAAAATCCGAATCGGCAAACAAAACAATCAGCGTGTCCTTTTCGTTAAGCTCCACCTTGGCACTGGTGCCTTTGAAATCGTGCCGACCGATAATTTTTTTACCGGTCAAGTCGATGGCGTTCTTCAGCGCCACCATGTCTACTTCTGAAGAAAAATCGAACGAGGGCATCAGAATCTCCGCTTAAGCAAAATGGCAAACGTAATGGTAGGGTTGGTCACAGGCAATGTCGAAAGACGAATTTCCGGGCACGTCAAATGTTTGCCCCGCTGTATAGTTCTTCCATTCATATTCGCCTTTGAGACGTACCCGACAGGAACCGCCAACACCTTCCATTGTTTCCGGTGCGCCCGTATTAAAGGTCAGGGACGACGGTAGGATGACGCCGACCGTCTTCTTGGTGCCATCGGCAAACTGCACGGTATGACTGACACATTTGCCGTCAAAATACACATTGGCCTGCTTGACGACACTCACATTATCAAAGCTTGACATGATCACATTCCCCAGAATTTTTGAAAAACCGACTTGGCAATAAAGCCCAACATACCAAAAGAAAGTACAAAAAATAGGACGAAAGTTCCGGTTCGTCCGGCCTTCGCCTTCCACGCCAGTTCGCCGATGATGAACAGCATGTAAAGCATGAAAGCGGAAACCCCAAAGGTCATACCGAATTCTGCAACCTGCTCTTCACTCAAGCCAAACATCAGCGTTCGTTCTCAACCCTTGCGACGGGCTAAATTGGCGGCAATTCGAAGTCGCAATGCGTTTAATTTGATAAAACCACCGGCATCTTTTTGGTCAAAAGCTCCGGCATCATCTTCAAAGGTCGCGATGGTCGAATCGAACAGTGAGTCGGTCTTGGAATCGCGTCCGGCGACAATGACGTTACCTTTATAAAGTTTGATTCGCACCCAACCATTAACGCTCTGCTGTGTCTCATCAATCAAGGTTTGCAAGGCACGGCGCTCAGGACTCCACCAGTAACCGTTGTAAATCATGCTGGCGTAGCGTGGCATCAGATCGTCCTTGAGGTGAGCGACTTCACGGTCAAGGGTGATTGATTCAATGGCCCGGTGAGCCCGTAGCAAAATACTGCCGCCGGGCGTTTCATAGCAACCGCGCGATTTCATGCCGAC
>CAIWVX010000346.1 GCA_903916205.1 uncultured beta proteobacterium | reverse complement strand
GAATAAGTCGGAGCAAGGCTCAGTAAAACCGGTGACCATAAACACCGAAGGGCTGTACGAAAAACACAAAAAGATTTACGCGCGTAACGTCAAAGGATTTTTTGATCATTGGCGCTGGGCGATGGTGTTTTTTACCCAGGTTCTGTTCTACGGTCTGTGCTGGCTAGACTGGGGGGGGCGTCAAGCGTTTCTCTTTCATCTACTTGAACGTAAATTTTATATCCTGAACATGGTCTTTTGGCCGCAGGACGCCATCTATCTAGCCATTTTGCTGGTTATTTCTGCGTACGCTCTGTTTTTCGTAACCGCTATCGGTGGCCGACTTTTCTGTGGTTATGCTTGCCCTCAGACGGTTTATACCGAAATTTTCATGTGGATCGAACGCAAGGTGGAAGGGGATCGCCCCGCACGCATGAAACTCGATGCCCAACCCCTGACGGCCAAGAAATTCCGTATCAAACTAACCAAACATGTTTTGTGGCTGATGGTGTCGTTATTAACCGGATTTACATTTGTTGGCTACTTCACACCGATCAAAGAATTGGTCGCTTTAATATTGTCGAACTCGCTAGGCTCATGGGAAATTTTCTGGATATTCTTCTATTCAGCCTTTTTATACCTGATGGCCGGGTTCATGCGCGAGCAAATGTGCAAGTACATGTGTCCCTATGCACGATTTCAGGGTGTCATGTTTGATCCAGATACGCTGATCATCACTTACGATCCTGAACGCGGAGAGCCACGCGGATTACGCAAAAAAAATACTGATCCCGCTGCAGAAAAACAGGGCGATTGCATTGATTGCAGTATCTGTGTCCAAGTTTGTCCGACGGGCATTGATATTCGCAATGGCTTGCAGCTTGAATGTATCGCTTGCGCGGCCTGTATTGATGCCTGTGATGAAGTGATGGATAAGGTCGGCTCGCCACGCGGATTGATTCGTTATTCGACGGAAAATGCGCTGGCTCGACGCTACACCACGCGAGAAATTATGATGCACCTGCTTAGGCCGCGAACCATTCTGTATTTTACGATTCTGATGGCCATTATCGTGGCGACAGCGTGGAGTTTGGCCGTTCGGATTCCACTTAAGGTCGATATTTTGAGAGACCGGTCAACCCTTTACCGCGAAATGGACGATGAGAGGATTGAGAATGTCTTTACCTTGCGGGTCATGAACACCGACGAATTAGCCCATCGCTATGAAATCAGCGTGAGTGGCCTTGAAGGGATTAAAATTGTGGGTGACCCGATCATTGACGTGCCGGCAACATCGACTAAAACTTTTATGCTTTCTGCTGGCGTTGATGAAGGCAAGGGCAAAAAAGGCTCTAATCAGATTTTCTTTGACATCCATGCGCAGAACTTCGACAAGATCGCAGTTCGCGAGAAAGCAAGTTTCTTCCTGCCATGATTCAGAATTCAATCACCGATACCAAACCTTGGTACCGTCATCCTTGGCCGTGGATTTTGATGTCTGGGCCTTTGACCGTCGTCATCGCCGGTACTTTTACGGCCTACCTAGCCATTGTGAGTAACGATGGATTAGTCGAAGACGACTATTACAAACAAGGCTTGGCCGTAAACCAGACCTCTGCCAGAGATCATCAGGCATTTAATCTAGGGGTGCAAGCCGAAGTTATGCTCGGTAATGACGGTAGCCAACTGCGGGTTTTTTTGCGTGGCAATGAGGGTTTTGTTTTTCCGCCAGCAATCAACATGCGGATTACGCATCCTACACGCGCTGGGGTTGATCAGAAATTGTCTTTACGCGCCGATGGCAACGGGTCATATACGGGAAAACTCAGCACCCCACTTGTTGGGCGTTGGCATATTGTTCTCGAAGACGATAAAAATGACTGGCGACTGACGGGTGACTGGTTGATGTCCAACAATGCCTCGCTGCATTTGCCGGTACGAGCAAAAGCCGCAGAAAATTCCGGGAATATCCCAAGCAAGATGCAATGAATCATGGTTTGACGTAACGATTCAGGCGCTCATCGGAAACCACCCCCGTCATTCTCGCGCATGAGGAAATGACGGAACCGGGGGTTGAGTCGTTATTACCGCTTAATAAAATGTTCGCGGTAATACTTCAATTCTTCAATCGACTCACGAATATCAACGAGCGCCGTGTGATCTGATTTTTTCACGAATCCCTTTGCCACATCAGGCATCCAGCGCTTGCAAAGTTCTTTTAGCGTGCTGACATCAAGGTTGCGGTAATGGAAAAAGTCTTCAAGTTTCGGCATGTAGCGCACCATGAAGCGACGGTCCTGCCCAATCGAATTACCGCACATCGGACTGGCCCCTTTCGGGACATAAGACTGCATGAACTCCAGCGCCGCGCTTTCTACTGTGGCCTCGTCGAGAATTGAAGCCTTGACCTTGGCGATCAGTCCTGATCGTCCATGGGTCTTTTTGTTCCAATCATCCATAGCGTCCAACTGGGCATCCGATTGATGAAGCACCCACACCGGCGATTCAGCAATCAACGCCAGATTGTTGTCAGTAACGATCATCGCCAGTTCAATGATGCGTTCGCGCTCAGGATCAAGGCCGGTCATCTCCATATCCAGCCAAACCAGTTGATTTGCGTCTTGTGCCATATAATCTGTCCGATTCCAATAAAGCGCTATTTTCGCACAGCTCAATGCCCCCTGTTTTTTCGCTAATTTTTTCCTCTGCATTCTTCACCGCACTGGGGCTAATGATG
>CAIWVX010000345.1 GCA_903916205.1 uncultured beta proteobacterium | reverse complement strand
GGCGCGGGGGGCGTCGCGGTGGCAGAGCTTCCGTCGCGTGGTCTTCCCCATCCTGACCCCGGCATTGTTGACCGGTTTCGCGCTTGCATTCGCGCGGGCGATCGGCGAATACGGTTCGGTGATCTTCATCGCCGGCAACATGCCGATGGTCTCGGAAATCACCCCGTTGATGATTATTACCAAACTCGAACAGTACGACTATGCTGGGGCCACCGCCATCGCCGTGGTCATGCTGGTCGTCTCCTTCATCCTGCTGCTGCTCATCAACGTGTTGCAGGCCTGGACTCAACGCAGTCACCAAAGGTTCTGATCATGGCCGGAACGGTTGCCCACAGTTGGTTTTCTAGGCCAGACGCCCGTCGGCGGCGGATAGCGACCAGCGAACCCTTCTGGGTACGCGTCCTGTTAATCTCGCTGGCACTGGCCTTTTTTGGCCTCTTTCTGTTGATGCCATTGGCTGCCGTATTCGTCGAAGCCTGCAAAAAAGGCTGGGCCGCCTACGTCGCTGGCGTGCTCAATGCTGACGCGCTTTCGGCGATCAAGTTGACCTTACTGGTCGCGGCCATTGCTGTACCGCTTAATTTAGTGTTCGGAGTCGCCGCCGCTTGGTCAATCGCCAAGTTTGAATTTCGTGGCAAGCCGTTCCTAATCACCCTGATCGACCTGCCCTTCTCCGTCTCACCCGTCGTTTCGGGCCTCATCTATGTGCTGTTGTTTGGCGCACAGGGCTGGTTCGGGCCGACGCTGGCTGACTCCGACATCAAGATTCTCTTTGCCGTGCCAGGCATTGTTCTGGCAACAATCTTCGTCACCTTCCCTTTTATTGCCCGCGAGCTGATCCCATTGATGCAGGCGCAGGGTAGCGACGAGGAAGAAGCCGCCGTCGTCCTTGGTGCCAGCGGCTGGACAACCTTCCGCCGGATCACCTTGCCCAATATCAAATGGGGGCTGCTCTACGGCGTCATCTTGTGCAACGCCCGCGCGATGGGCGAATTCGGCGCGGTGTCGGTAGTTTCCGGGCATATTCGCGGCAAAACCAACACCATGCCGTTGCAAGTCGAAATTCTCTACAACGAATACAACTTCGTCGCGGCCTTCGCGGTGGCTTCCCTGCTGGCACTACTCGCCCTTCTAACGCTCGGCATCAAGAGTTTTATCGAATGGCGTATCGGCGACAGTGGACAACATGAAAGTAACTCGCTATGAATTTCCAGCAATTACGCATTGTGCGCGAGACGGTTCGCCAGGATTTCAATCTGACGACGGTCGCCAACACGCTGTTCACCTCACAGCCCGGCGTTTCAAAGCATATCAAGGATCTTGAGGATGAACTCGGTATTGAAATCTTCGTGCGCCGTGGCAAACGGCTGCTGGGATTGACCGAGCCGGGCAAGGAGTTGCTGACCGTCGTCGAGCGAATTCTTTTGGATACCCAAAACGCCCGTAGCATCGCCGATCATTTTTCCAGTCGCGATAGCGGAAATCTGGTGATTGCCACCACGCACACCCAAGCCCGCTACGCCCTGCCCGACGTGATCAAGCGCTTTAAGGTCGAATACCCGAAAATCCATCTGGTGTTACATCAAGGCAGTCCGCGTGAAATTGCGGAACAACTAACGGCGGGCGAAGCCGACATTGCCATTGCCACCGAAGGGCTAAACAGCGTGCCGGAAGTAGTGACCTTCCCCTACTATTCTTGGCACCACGCCCTGATTGTGCCGACTGGGCATCCGTTGGCGCAGTTATCGGCAATGACCTTGGCGGACATCGCCGATTACCCGATCATCACCTATCACGAAGGGTTTACCGGTCGCACGAACATTGATCATAGCTTTGCCGAAGCCGGGCTGGCCCCGGACATCGTGCTCTCTGCCATTGATGCGGATGTAATTAAAACCTACGTCGATGTTGGCCTCGGCATCGGCATCGTCGCTTCGATGGCCTACAACCCCGAGCGCGATGGCAATTTGACACGTATCGAGCTACCGGGTTTGTTCAAAGCCAATACGACGCGCTTAGCCTTGCGCCGTGGGGTTTACCTCAGAAGCTACGTCTACGCCTTTATTCATAAGCTGGTGCCTGAACTGACCGAAGAAAATATCAGCGAAATCCTGCGTAGACCTTCTTTGGCAAGCGGGGATTTTATAATTTGATTTTGTGTAAGGACTCAGCGCCCCGCTCCGTCATTCAAGCGTCAGCGGGAAACCTGATTCGTCAATCTGATCAAGAGGTTAAAAAGACGGGCTGGATAAACGAACTGGATTCCGGGTCAAGCCCGGAATGACGGCAAATCAAAGGGTTAGCGGTAGAATAAATCTACCGTGGATGTCGTCTAATCCGCCGTCCAATCCGCCGCCTAATCAGCCGTCCAATCCGTCAAGATAACGCTCGGCATCCAGTGCCGCCATGCAGCCGGTGCCCGCCGAGGTGCAGGCTTGGCGGTAGATATGATCCTGCACGTCGCCTGCGGCAAAAATGCCTTTGATGCTAGTCTGCGTGGCATTTCCTTTGCGCCCGCCTTCGGTCACAAGGTAGCCGCCTTCGGTTTCGAGTTGGCCGGTAAACAGCTCGGTATTGGGTTTATGGCCGATGGCAATAAAAACGCCCATGAGAGAAATATCTTCCGTGGCACCGCTTTTAACCGCCTTGACGCGTATTCCGGTAACGCCGGTTTTGTCGCCAAGGATTTCGTCGAGCGTGCTATTCCACTTGATGCTGACTTTGCCCGCCTTTTCTTTTTCAAACAATTTGTCTTGCAGAATTTTCTCACTGCGGAATTTGTCACGGCGATGAACAACGGTGACATGGCTGGCGATATTGGCAAGATAGAGCGCTTCTTCTACCGCCGTATTGCCACCGCCGATAACCGCCACGGGTTTATTTTTGTAGAAAAACCCGTCGCAGGTGGCGCAAGCCGAAACCCCGCGACCGGCAAATTCTTCTTCTGACGGCAAGCCCAAATATTGGGCCGAGGCACCGGTGGCAATAATCAGCGCGTCACAGGTATAAGTGCCTGAATCGCCGATCAATGTGAACGGCTTTTCACCTAATTTAGCCGTATGAATATGGTCGAAAATAATCTCGGTTTCAAAGCGCCTGGCGTGTTCCTCAAAACGCTGCATGAGTTCCGGCCCTTGCACGCCATTGGCGTCAGCAGGCCAATTATCGACTTCGGTGGTGGTCATCAACTGCCCGCCTTGCGCCATGCCCGTGATCAATACAGGCTTGAGATTAGCGCGAGCGGCGTAAACGGCGGCAGTAAAGCCCGCCGGCCCGGAACCGAGGATCAATAGCCGACAATGGCGTGATGAATGACTCATTTGACTTCCTTCATGGGTGAGAATTAGAAAATTAGAGCGAAATTATAACGACTACAGCTCCGAAGTTTTGAATTCGCTATAGCCTTCGTAGTAATAGCTGACATCAATCCCCTTCATGAACAAAACACGGTCATCAATTTGGTTGGTGAGGGCTTGTTTTAGCAGGGTTTTAATTTCAAGGTCGTTCACCACGCTGCGCTGCATGGCGGAGAGATAGTCTTCTTTATCCACCCGGTTCCAATCCACTACTTGCTGTATTTCTTTCTTGAGCATCAAATCCAGCCAAAGGCGGGTGGCACGGCCATTGCCTTCG
>CAIWVX010000344.1 GCA_903916205.1 uncultured beta proteobacterium | reverse complement strand
TGGGTTCGTGCAAAATTTGCCGAATTACCCGAATAACATACAAACAACCGTATCGGTGTCGACTCGACGACTCGGCAACCTCTCGTCGCTTTAATTTCCGCACCAAAAATGTAAAAAAATATCGTCCGGCAGACTGGGAGAATTTCAATCGCGGAATTTGGGTTTAAGATCGAATGTTACGGCCCGGGCTTCGACCTCATCATCACTGACTCGGGTGAAGTCGCCCGACATAACAATTCATCAGCCACGACGAAGCATGACTCAGATCAACGACACCACCACCGTGACCAACCATCCGCCCAAAGCCCACAGCAAATGAAAGTCACTAAACAGCGCGGTGGCGGGATCGCCTCCGCCGCCGCGCCGGTACAGCAGGAAAAGATAGCGGAAGATGCCGTAAATAACAAAAGGTACGCTAACCATCAGGTTAGTCGTGCCGTGCATGGCGAGTGTTTCGGTGCTGACCGTGTATAGGCTGTAACTGATGATGGCTCCAGCGGCGCAAATGCTAATTAGTTTGTCGAGAAAAATCGGATCGTAGTCATCAAGTACGGCGCGGTGGCTGGCACCAGCACCGGCCATAATGTTCAGTTCGGCACGGCGCTTGGCAAAGCCAAGGAAGAGCGTCAGCATCAGGCTACATAACAACAACCAGTGCGACGGCGCAATGCCAACACCCAGCGTTCCCGCCAGAATGCGTAGCATGAAACCCGCCGAGATGATGAATACATCAAGCAATACGACGTGTTTCAGCCCCAGCGAATAGGCCACGTTGAGTACGGTATAAATCAGCACGATGAGTAGCACGGTGATTGATACCGCTTGAGCCAGCATCAAGGCTGAGATGAGACACCCCCCGGCCAACATCAGCGCCGGCGTCACCCCGATCACCCCCGAGGCCAGCGGTCTCTGGCGCTTCTCGGGATGTTCGCGGTCACGCTCACGATCAGCCAGATCGTTCATGACATAAACCGCCGAAGCCGCCAAAGAGAATGAAAGTGCAGCGAGCAGGACGTTCTCAACCAGACGTGGATCAAGCCAGCCGTGACCGAACAACACACCGACAAAGACAAAGCCGCTCTTGACCCACTGGTGCAGGCGCAAAAGCTTGAGGTAGGGTTTTAGCCCCTTCATTCCGCCTCCGGAAAATAACGTTCGCAAAAACCGCAAGCCTGTTGGGGTAGCCACTTTGGAATCTGATAAAAGCGCTCGCGAATCCGCGTCAGCACTTTGGCATGATACGCGCGGTAATTAAACCCTTTTCCAAGGACGATTGCGTAGCGCGCTCCAGAGATTTCGAATGAACGAATCTCGACCTGCTGAAAATAGGCGGCGTAATCACTCGCTTGCGCTGCGTTGTAGCGGAGGATCAGCACATTACGACCGTTTTGCGCGCGCCAATCCGTCAGTGAATCGTCCTGACGTGCATAGCGTGAGCCTTCACCGAAAACGGCAAAAGGCCGGTTGGCGTGATAGGCCAAGGTGGCTGCCGGAGAATACCCTTCTGCGGCAAAAAGGTAGTCCGCCGCGTAGGGTTGCAATTGCTCAAGCAAAGCCTCGCTACGTAGCGTGAGCACGATGCCCTCGTACAGACGGGTTTTTTCCCAAGTTTGTAGCGGCAAGGCAACTATTGTCACGAATATCAAAATCTGGATTCCCGCAAACAATGCAGACCATTTCACTAGACGTGCTATAACCCGCGAAGGCGTGGCGATACCGATTAGCACCGCAAATAGGGGCATGAAAGAAAGCAACCAGTGTAAGCCGACGGGACGCCACAGGGACAGCAACGCAAATAGCCACAGCGGCACCAGCAACAACCAAGCGAGTGCGCTGGCGTCCAACGTTCGGCGGACAAAATCACGTACATAACGGTGTTGTCGCCAAAATTCAAATAACACCCACGGCGTCACCAGATAAAGCAGCGAAGCCAAGTACAACGCCGGATTCTGCCAGGACAGACCGGCACCTTCATGGCGGTTTAAAAAATTGAAGAGAATATTCACCCAGCAATGCTGGCTATTCCACCATAGGTTATAAAGCGGCGCAGGCAAGGCGCACAGTAACAGCACGAAAAACTCAACGCTGCGCCCGGCATCGCGGCGAATAAAGAAAACATGAACTAGATACGCCACACCGAGCAAGGCGGCAAAATATTTTCCAAGGAAAGCTAAACCGAGCAACCCACCCGCGAGCGCAGACCAAACCAGTGCTCGGAGAGACGGCGATTCGCAACGCAAGGCCGCCACATAGGCCATCAATGACAGCATGGAAAATAGGATGACCGGGGTATCGGTTGTAATCAGCACATTCCAGACATTGACCGGTTGCAATAAAATCAACAAAGCCGTCAGGCGGGCACGATCAAACCCATAGGGACGGGCCAGCCACCAGCCACCCCAGGCTAACAGCAGCGGCAGGAAAAACGACGGCAGACGCAGCACCCAGGCGCTACGCGATAGCCCCAGCAAGCCGGAGAGCCACCAGCCGACCATCGGCGGATGATCGTAATAGCCGCCCGCCGGATGTTCACCCCATAAAACAAAATAGGCTTCGTCGCCGGTCATTGGCAATACGACCGAAAACCAAAGGCGAAAAACAACCAGCGCCAGCAGGCCTGCCCACAACATTAGCCCTTCGCGGCGCAAGGCGCTCACTAGCGTTCGGCTTCGGCCAGACGACGGGCACGGACGCCCTGCGCCAGAATTTCAAGCAGGGAAACAGAATCTTCCCAGCCGAGGCAGGCATCGGTAACGCTTTTGCCATAATCAAGCACTTGCCCCGGCACCAAATTTTGCCGCCCTTCGACTAAATGCGACTCAACCATCACCCCCATGATCCTTTCTTCACCTGCGGCTAATTGACCGGCAACATTCTTGGCTACTTCCATCTGGCGCTTGAATTCCTTGCTGCTATTGGCGTGTGAAAAATCAACCATCAAGCGCCCGGCGAGCGCAGCCGAGGCAATTTCCTTCGCCGCCGCATCAACATGTGTCGCGTCATAGTTGGGGGTTTTCCCGCCACGCAAGATGACGTGACAATCCTCATTTCCTGCTGTCGAGACGATGGCTGAGTGTCCACCTTTCGTCACTGACAAGAAATGATGCGGCGATTGTGCGGCACGAATGGCATCAATGGCGATACGCACATTGCCGTCAGTGCCGTTTTTGAAACCGACCGGACAAGATAGCCCGGAAGCCAATTCGCGATGCACTTGCGATTCGGTCGTGCGTGCACCGATGGCTCCCCACGAAATGAGATCGGCGGTGTATTGCGGCGAAATCGTATCGAGAAATTCGGTGGCGCAAGGCAAGCCGATCGTGTTGATTTCAAGCAACAATTTACGTGCCAAGCGCAAACCTTCGTTGATGCGGAAACTGTTGTCCATCTGCGGATCGTTAATCAGCCCCTTCCAGCCAATCGTCGTGCGCGGCTTTTCAAAATAAACGCGCATGACGATCAACAACTCCTTGGCGAAGCGCGGTACCTCGGCTTGTAAATGCCTAGCGTAATCAATGGCTAGATCAATATCATGAATCGAGCATGGCCCAATCACCACCAGTAGCCGGTCATCGGCACCATGCAAAATCCGGTGAATCGCCAGACGGGCACCATAGGTGGTTTGCGCGGCCTGCACGCTAACCGGCAAGTCACGAAATATCTCCGCCGGAGACAGCAGCTCTTTGATTTCCTTAATACGCAGGTCATCGGTATTGGGCTTACTTGGCAAATCCATCACTCACCCTCTGAGTCCATTGCAGTTTTGAAGTGGATGATTCTACCTAACTACTCAGAGACGTGGCACGCCTTATAACAGGAAACGCGACATGGCGAAGATTTAACCTAAGGAAGCGCCGAACAAGCCGCCACAAGTTTAGTCAGCAAGGGCAAATTGAGACGCAATTTTGAACGAAATCGATTTTTCATCGGATAAATGGCCGTTTATGAGCTGGCAGGCGGGGAATTCCCCCTGTCCGGCTCATGCCGGACGCACCTCTCCTGTCAGAGGTCGTCCCCATTTGTTGATATTGAGCATCGCCAGCATGGCGAAGGCTCGGTTGGCGTTCTTCGCCAGACCACGATAACG
>CAIWVX010000343.1 GCA_903916205.1 uncultured beta proteobacterium | reverse complement strand
CCGCTTGACACTGATGGCAATATTAACGCGGTAGGCAATCAGTGGCCGGCATATACCCCCAACGATCCTCAAGGCTTTGTTCCCATTGTAGCCTCTGCGTACGAATTGCCGATGATGGCAGAGACCGCTTTACCACCGAACAAATCCATGCAGATGGCAGGCAAGACACAATTAATGAAAGAGGTCTTGAACCGCCTGCGCCAAACGGGTCACACCGTCCACTACATGGAGGTAGCGGATCAAACCCAGCTTCATGCTTTTTACCGCGACCTCTTGGACGCCATGCCCAAGAGCGTAATGGAAAGCTGTTTGTCCAAGCTTAAGCAAGCGGGGAGCCTGCCCGACGCCTTGATGACCTGGCTCAGGCGGCATATCGACAAAGTCAATTTGCCCGGCGACCTCGGGAGCGTCGATTTGAACGCGCCAGACGACCCGGCCCGGCTGCTGCGCTATTGGGAAACCGTAGTCAAGGCCCTATTGCAGGCACTGGAGACCACGCCGAAAAACAGCATCCCGGTCTTCGCCATCGACGAACTACCGTTCATGCTCGAAAACCTCTTCGTTCGAGGGGCGACGCCCGACGAAATCACCGTGGCCCTAGCGAGTTTGCGAAAACTGCGTGACGCGGGCCTGCTCATGGTGGTGGGTGGCTCGATCAGTCTGGAAAATCTGCTGACCCTGCACGGCATTCCCCATACGGTGCTGGGTGGACTGGTGCGCGAAGTGCTGCCGCCCTTTACCCGCGACGAAGCACGCGCTTTTTTGCAAGACCGGCTGCAAGGCTACCCCACCATCGCCGCCCTCGAGCTTGTTCTGAACAAGCTGCCCGACTTTGTCCCTCACTTTCTGGACGAGGTCGTGCGCCACCTCAAGGTGCTTGACCCCGGCGAAGACGTCGATTTAGTCATGGAAACGCAGGTGCTTCGCGCAATTCGCCGCTCCTTCTTAACGCAATTCCAGGAACGCTTAAACAAGAACTACACGCCCGAGGAGTTCACCAGCGCTTGCACCATTCTCGACCACCTAGCCAAACAAAAAGCCGACGGGGCCAGTATCAATCTAACTGCCTTGCCGCCCAACGCCAATCACGTCTTGGTCAAGCTGCAATACGATATGTTCATCGAAGAAGCCCCCGGCATGGGTTTTCGCTTCACGCTGCAACTGATGCGCCAGTGGTGGCAAAGCCAGCGCGGCCTTGACACCAAGAAAGGTTGACACTATGCCCACCCCCACCACTTACCCCAACGACAAGGCCATCCCTTGGTTCAATCCGCGCGAGATGGACGACGCCACTCTGGTGGCCTTGGCGACCGGGCGCGAAGCCCTGTTGAACGAGTTCCTGTTGACCGTCGAACGTCGCCGTCAAGGCATCTCAGACGGCCACACCGGCGAGCACTGGCTGGTGACTGGCACCCGGGGAGCGGGCAAATCCTACTTCTTGCGCTATGCCCAAATCCGCACCGGCCAGTCGTTCGCACCGAACGAGGTGCGCTTCGTGCTGTTGCCCGAAGAACTACGCAATCTGCGCGCGCCGCACAACCTGCTGGACGAAATCAACCGCATGCTGTCGGTTGCCGACGGCAATCTCGGCCAAAGCGCCCAGTGGCGCAACGAAGATATCGAAGCGTTATGGCGAACCGCGCTGCACAACTTGATGGCTCGCCTAGACAGTCTGCCCAGCCAACTGCTAGTAGTCGGCATCGAAAATTTTGCCGATGTGCTGGAGCGCGCCTTCAAAGACGACGTGGCCGCCTCCTTGCTGCGACAACTCATGGAACACGAGCCGAGGATTCTTTTTCTCACCAGCGCCGTCGATGGCAGTTTTGATGAGCAATACCGGCAGCGGTTGTTTTTGCAGTTTTCCCAACACCCGCTCCAGGCGTGGGACGCCCAAGCCCACCGCGCCTACCTCACCGAACGCGCCAAACTGATCGGGAAAGAACCGACCGCCCGGCAACTGGCCCGCATCGACGCCTACAGTCGCTACACCGGCGGCAACGCCCGTATTGCCGGCATCCTAGCCGCCGCGATCCTAGACGAAACCGACATCACACGAGTCAGCGCCGACTTGAACGCCACGCTGGACAAAATGTCGGACTACTACCGCGCCTTGCTCGATGCGATGCCGTCCAACACCGAGGCGCTGTTTGATGCGCTGGTGCGCGGCGGCGAGCCTTGCTCTCAAACTCAATTGGCCGAGCGCGTCGGGGCGCGGCAAAACGACATTTCCCGCGCTTTTCACTGGCTGCTTGAGGGCAACTACCTTCTCGCCAAGCGCGCCACAGGGCAAAAGGAAATCCTCTATCAGGTCGCCGACCGGTTGTTTGTGCAATGGTATCGCATGCGCTACATCAACCCTGGCCAGCTCAGCCGCTTGGCCGTGTTGGCCGAATTGCTGGCCGATACGCTGGCCTTTGGCGAAAAATGGTCGTTTGCGCAACAACTCGCCCAACAAGGCCAGCCGAACGACGCCCAACTCATGGCCGAACTGGGCTTCAAAGACTGTCGGATCGACATGAACAAACTCAAGACCGATGGCACCAGTTTAGAGACCTTATTGCAATGGGGTGATCGTTTGGCTCAAATGCCCGTCGCGTACGAAACTAGCCCCTTGCAGAATAAAGATGGGGATTTACACGCTTTGAGAATGCTCGATTTGTTGGAAAAATTCCCGACCGAGGCGCTCATGCAGGAAGAATTCGACCTTGCACTTATGTTTGCCAACAACTGCGGAGGTTTCTCGGGCATGGTGAGTGGACAAGAATTGGCTGAACTCTGTTTAGGTAGCCTTGGCTTCTTTACCGTAGACAAATTGGACATCATCCGACAAATTCCTCGATTAACACCAGATCAATGGCAAGGATTGACCCAAGTGTTTCAATACGAGTTGATTAAATTCAATAAACGGATGCCAACGGAGGGAGAAAAAATTAAAGAACTCAGGAAAGTGTCTGAAACTGGATTAAAGTATTCTTGGATTATGTCTTGGTATCTTTTTAGTCAGGGATTTTTCTTTAATGAAGAATATTCCCCGCTCGACAAAAAGTTTATTGCAGCTCTATCCGGCGGAATTTACTGTTTGTACGAGTCATCCCGTTCTATTGACGCTCTGACCACCTACACAGAGAAGGCTTGGAGAAATCTTTCGCAATCATTGTCAGACCTTATCCGCCAAGGCATGGCCCCCTGTGTTCTGGACTTTCTTCAACCCTTGATTGAGGCGGGCAAAGACCACTTTGCGCGGGAGCAACTTGCTCTGTTGTGCAATCACGGCTCCACTGCGGCCAGTTTCTCGGGCAAACCACAACAGCACCTAGCACTGGCGCAACAGGCGGTGGCTTGTTTCGATGCGCCGTCGGGAAAATCAAACCAGCCGGACAGCCGTGCCGAACAGGCCTATGCTTTGGGACGCTTGGGTTGGGCCTGGGGAGAAGAGAGCAATTGGCCGCAGGCCTTGGCCTACCAGCAGAAAGCTATCGCCTTACTGCCACCCACCCATGATAAAGCAAGCTGGCACATCGGGCAGGCTGCCCGCCATCTATGGCACCTGGAGGGCTTTGAGGCTGCTTGGGCGTTCATTGAGGCTCAACCCTGGCAAGACACATCGGCCCCTGTCGCCGCCATTCGGCAGTTAGGCGACCGGGTGGTCGATGAACAGCGCCAAGCGGGTGCCGCCCAAGCCTATGCCATCGCTCGCCCGCTGTTGGCCCGAGTGCTGCGGCAAACCCTTTGCCCGCCGGTCACGGCGGTGCGAGCACTCTTTATCGACATGTTGTCCGAAGACCTGTCGCTGGACACGTTGAGCGACCTAGCGCAAGACTTGGCCCAAGGACGGATGCAAGATGAAGATCAAGCGTTGTCAGGCAGAACGGGAGGGCCAGACAAAGACATTGTTGCTTTGGCTCAGACGCTGGTGGCTTGGATCGCCGACCTTCAAACCCGCCAGCACACTACGCCGCCCGTAACCACCCGCCCGCCGCCCCATTCGCCCGCTGACCCGGATTGGCAAATAACCTTGGAAGCACTCAACAAGGCTTTGCCCATTTATACCCGCATTCGCCTAGGGCTGGAACCTACGCCTCAATTGGGGGCGAATGCTAGCCGGGTGTTTCAGCGCATGATGGGATTTGTACATCGGCACATGGCCCAGCCAGCCATTTCTGCCCCTGAAAGAGGGTGAATCGGCGGGCGATATTCAAGCATTTTCGGGCAAAAACGGCAGCGCCATTTTGACCGCTAGCGCGATGCGATTTTCTAGTCCGAGACTGGTAATACAGTAATCAGTGAAATCGGCTTCTGTGGCGTAAATGCCGAGTGGCAAGGTCAAAGCCTGTTTCATGGCGAGTAATGGTCGCATTTGTTGGTCAACCATCAAACCGTGTAACGCACTGCCACCTGTCGCGGCCAGAAAGGTCGGTTTTCCGGCGAGCGAATCCATGCTCATGAAATCAATGAAATGCTTAAACATTCCGGTGTAGGTGGCACTGTAAACCGGACTCGCGGCGATCAAAATATCGGCCGTGGCGACGCTGTGCAGGTGCTCAAGAATTTCGACCGGCAACTCGCTACGTTGTAAGCAAGCGCCCATGGCACGACCAAATTGTGAGATTTCAAACATCTGTGGAACAATTTCGCGGTGCTTGCCGAGTCTGGCGAGCAAAGCTTCACACAGGACAAGCGTACGCGACGGGCGTTGCAGACTGCCACAGAGCACGGCGACGTTGAGAGCGGACATGGTCGATGATCCTATTAAAAAGTAAGAAAGTTGAAATAACGGGCAAAAATCGCGCCAAGACATCGCCAGCCCGGATTATTCATTAAATCACACCGAATGACATCATGCGGATTCATCGCCATTCTGTTCGAATAGCCGATAAATGAAGCGATACTGACACTCGGCGGCTTCGTCGCTAAACTACGCGATATCACCACCGCATTGGAATTTTGCCATGAACTCAATCCCTCTTTATCGCTCGGCAGACTTACGTCGAATCGAAGCGGCCGCCGCTGACCAAGCGCTGATGCAACGTGCCGGTCGAGCCGCCGCCAAGTACGCGGCGACCCTCTGCGACCAGCGCGGTGCGGCCATTCTCATTCTCGCCGGACCGGGGAACAACGGCGGTGACGCTTTTGAAACCGCTTATTTACTGCGTCAACACTTCTTTGATCCGCATGTTGTTTTCTTCGGTCAGCCGCAAGATTTACCGCTGGACGCCGCTGAGGCTTATCAACGCTTTATCGCCAGCGGTGGCGTCACCCTTGAGGCCATTCCAGCGAATCGTCGTTGGTCGCTGATTATCGACGGGCTATTTGGCATTGGCCTTTCGCGCAAAATCAGCGAACCCTATGCTGGCTTGATCCGCCAGGCCAATGCACTGAGCGCAGGTGGCCTGTGCCCGCTGCTCGCCCTCGACTGCCCTAGCGGTCTGGATGCCGATACCGGAAAACTCAACGGCACCAGTATTTGCGCCAGCCACACCCTAACGTTCATCGCCGGAAAACCGGGCTTATTCACCGCCGACGGCCCCGACCACTGTGGCGAAATTTCCATCGCTTCGCTGGATCTCGATGGCGCAAACGTCATCAAAAGCAGCGGCAACACCATTCATCCCGAGTATTTTTCCGAGCAACTCAAACCGCGACTCAAAAACAGTCACAAGGGATTGCACGGCAATGTCGGTATTCTCGGCGGCGCACACAGCATGGTTGGAGCCGCTTTGCTCGCGGCACGCGCCGCCTTGCGTCTGGGCAGTGGCCGGGTCTATCTCGGACTACTCGACCACAATGCCCCGGCGCTCGATCCACTCCAACCCGAACTCATGCTGCGCACACCAGAAAAACTACTGACCACCGATCTAACCGTGCTGGCTTGCGGCCCCGGCATGGGCGATCAACCCGAAGCTCTGGCTTTACTTACACAGGCTTGCCGCTTAAATATTCCGCTGGTACTCGATGCCGATGCGCTCAATTTTCTAGCCACAGAAACTAACTTACAGAAAATTGTCGCAGCTCGTCATGCCCCGACGCTGCTCACCCCACATCCGGCTGAAGCGGCACGCTTGCTCAATGGCGATAGCGCCACGATTCAAGCCGACCGAATCGCCTCCGCGCTCGAACTGGCCGAACGCTTCAAATCCTTAGTCGCGCTCAAGGGATGCGGCACCGTCGTCGCCTCACCTGACAAAGCCTGGTTCATCAACACCACAGGCAATCCCGGCCTCGCTAGTGCAGGCAGCGGCGATGTGCTCACCGGCTTGATCAGCGCCTTGCTAGCCCAAAACTGGCCACCGCTCAAAGCATTGCTGGCGGGAGTCCATCTGCACGGCCTCGCCGCCGACCGCTTGGTAGCTCAAGGCATTGGCCCAATTGGCCTGACAGCCAGTGAATTGATCGACAGCGCCCGCTATGGCTTAAATGACTGGGTGGCATCCAACATCGCAGAGCCTTGATTTTTGAAATTTCGAAAGCCCGGTGCGCAAAATCTTTTCTT
>CAIWVX010000342.1 GCA_903916205.1 uncultured beta proteobacterium | reverse complement strand
TATGATGTTGTTGGGCGCTCATAATCGCAAGCACCTGCCGTCGCTTTTTGGCTATGATCTCTTTATCGCATCAAGCCTGTGCGCAAAATCAAGGAGTGTTTAATCATGCTGAAGAACCCCGCTAGCAAATACATCGCTTTTCCGCCCGTCAAACTGGATGATCGTCAGTGGCCGAGTCGTACCTTGACCCAAGCCCCCCTTTGGATGAGCACTGACTTGCGAGACGGCAATCAGGCGCTGTTTGAGCCGATGAATAGCGAGCGCAAAATGCGCATGTTCAAAACGCTGTGCGATATTGGTTTCAAGGAGATTGAGGTGGCTTTTCCGTCGGCCTCGCAGACCGATTTCGATTTTGTGCGCACCTTGATCGAAGCGGGCCACATTCCCGACGACGTCGCCATCGAGGTACTGGCCCCGGCGCGTGAGGCTTTGATTCTCCGTACCATCGAATCGCTCAAAGGGGCGCGGCGCGCTATCGTGCATATTTACAACGCCACCTCCAAACCCTTCCGCGAAATTGTTTTCGGCCTGAGTAAGGCCGAGGTCATTGCTATGGCGGTTGCCGCCGTTAAGCTGGTTAAACAACTCACCGAAGAACACCCTGAAACCGAGTGGGTGCTTGAATACAGCCCGGAAAATTTCACTTCAACCGAACTCGATTTTGCGCTTGAAGTGTGTAACGCCGTGGTCGAGGCGTGGGGGGCGACGGTGAATAATAAGGTCATTCTCAATTTACCCACCACGGTTGAAGTCGCCACCCCCAATATTTATGCCGATCAGATCGAGTGGATGCATCGCCATTTGGCTCGCCGCGACTGCACCCTCATCAGCCTGCACCCGCATAACGACCGAGGCACGGCGGTGGCGGCCGCCGAACTCGGCCTAATGGCCGGCGCCGACCGCGTTGAAGGCTGCCTCTTCGGCAACGGTGAGCGTACCGGCAATGTTGATCTCGTCACCTTGGCGCTCAATCTTTACACCCAGGGCATTTCGCCTCGGCTCGATTTCTCGGACATCAATGCCGTGGCGCGTCACGTTGAGCACTGCACGCAGATGCCGATTCATCCCCGTCATCCCTATGTTGGCGATCTTGTCTTTACCGCTTTTTCGGGCTCGCACCAAGACGCTATCAAGAAGGGCTTTGCCGTCAAGACGCCCGAAGGTGTTTGGAACATGCCTTATCTGCCGATTGATCCGGCCGATCTTGGTCGCAGTTACGACTCGGTGATCCGTATTAACAGCCAGTCCGGCAAAGGGGGCGTCGCTTACCTGCTCGAAACCGAATACGACGTGGTGATGCCACGCCGTCTACAAGTCGAATTTTCCGGGGAAGTTCAGCGTCACACCGATACGCACGGTGGCGAAATGGAAGCCCCCGCCATTTGGACGCTTTTTGCCGCTACCTATCTCGACACCGGCTATCCTGTTCGTTATGTTGAACATCATCTTTTCGAGGCTGGCCAAGCGCAGGGCATTCACTTGTCGGTGGCGTTTAAAGGTCAGACGCACACCCTCACCGGGGAAGGCAATGGGCCGATTGATGCGGCGGTTCATGCTTTAAGCCACCTCGATATTCACCTTCAAGTTCGCAGCTATGAAGAACGTTCAATGGGCAAAGGGGGCGATGCCAAAGCTTGCGCCTGTATGGAGGTTTCTCAGTCCGACGGCGAACGCGAATGCTACGGTGTCGGTATGGATGCCAATATTGTTACTGCCTCGATCAATGCGTTGATTAGTGCCGTCAATCGACTGAACGCCAATGGAATCGGCGCTAAAGAAGCTTAAGGTCATGGGATTTTAACGTCCGCGTAAGGCCCCTATTGAAGGCAAAATCGGTCTTTCAAGCGATTGACCCGATAACCAACAACTCGGATACTTGCGGGTGTTTTTAGCCGATTAACGACGTTATTTTTGCGGAGTACAACCACATGAAAAATAAGTTTTTATTGTTGCTGGGAGTCTGCTTGCTGATGTCTGGTTCTGCTTTTTCCGCCGGGCCAACTCAGAAAGAAGCGACCACTATGGTCGATAAAGCCGTGGCGTTTGCTACCGCCAACGGCAAAGACAAACTGATCTCTGAAGTCAACGCCAAGAACCCGGATTTTGTTCAAGGCGAACTCTACATCGTGGTTTATGGCCTAGATGGTATGCGTCTCGCCCACCCGTTAAACGCCAAACTCATCGGTAAAAGCGTGCTTGATATTGCGGATGTTGATGGCAAAGAATACGGCAAAGAAATGGTTTCCTTAGCCAAAGATAAAGGCAAAGGCTGGGTCGATTACAAATTCAAAAATCCGAGCACCAATAAAGTTGAGAAGAAAAGCTCTTACGTGGTTCGTGCGGGCGATGTTTTTGTTATGGCAGGGATTTATAAATAAGCTAACTCAACCGTACTGGATTCCGGGTCAAGCCCGAAATGACGGAAAATTAAAGAGTTTGCGGTAAAAACTTGGCCCTCCTTTACACCCCTATCTGATTGATCCTAAATATGTTTTCTGGAATTATTGCGACGGTTGGACGCATTACTGAAATCAACCCACGCCAGGATGGCACACCCACGGTCCGCCTGACGGTAGAGGCCGGTCTGCTCAAGCTTGACGACGTTGCCCAAGGCGACTCCATCGCGTGTAACGGCGTTTGCCTCACCGTAGTGGGTCAACACGGCAATGCCTTTTTTGTCGATGTCTCTCCCGAAACGCTATCCTGTACCGTTGGCTTGGCCGCCCCTGGCCCGATCAATCTTGAAAAAGCACTACGTCTGGCGGATCGCCTTGGCGGTCACCTTGTTTCCGGCCACGTTGATGGCGTCGGCGAGGTGTTACGTTTTGATCCGGTGGGCGACAACCGATTACTAGAAATTCGCGCGCCGCAAGCCTTGGCGAAATACATCGCACGCAAAGGTTCGATTACCGTCAATGGCGTCAGTCTGACCACTAATACCGTCGATCAAGCTGATTTTTCCATCAATCTGATTCCACACACACTGGAAGCGACCACGCTGGGAACCTTGCACGCTGGCGACAAGGTCAATCTTGAAATTGATCTAATCGCCCGCTACGTCGAGCGCATGTTGACGCCCTCTGCGGTGGACTGATATAGAACCCCATTAATTACGAAACGTAATTACGCGACATTTTTTCATCAGCATCTTGCCGAGTGAACGACCATACGATACCGCGTTGGTCGGCATTCCTGCGTTGTTGCCAAGCGTTGGCCTCGGTAACGATGGTGTCGCAGTCCGGCAATCGCCGATTCAGTCACTGGCGATCCGTGGATAATCTGGGATCAATTCAATGCCAGAAAAACTGCCTGCCGGATAGTATCAACGCTACCGACGCCGGCGACTTTGCGGCATGTTGGTGCTTTGGCATCACCCGAAGCAAGCCATTTGGCGTAGTAGTCGATTAGGGGTTTGGTTTGGGAGTGATAGACATCGAGACGTTTTTTTACGGTTTCTTCCTGGTCGTCGTCACGCTGAACTAAAGCTTCTCCGGTCACATCATCTTGTCCGGCTATTTTGGGGGGATTGAATTTAACGTGATAGGTACGGCCAGAGGCTTGATGCACACGGCGTCCGCTCATGCGCTCGATGATTTCGGTGTCGGCGACATCAATTTCGAGGACGACATCAAGGGCGACATTGGCCGATTTCATGGCCTCCGCTTGGGGAATGGTGCGCGGGAAGCCGTCAAAAAGGTAGCCGCTCTTACAATCCTCCTGAAGCAAGCGATCTTTGACTAGGCCAATAATAATATCGTCCGAGACCAGTCCGCCGGCATCCATTACTTTTTTTGCTTCGATACCCAGCGGCGTTCCGGCTTTGACGGCGGCGCGCAGCATATCCCCGGTTGAAATTTGTGGGATGGCGTATTTTTCACAAATAAATTTCGCCTGAGTCCCTTTTCCTGCCCCCGGTGCGCCCAACAAAATAAGTTTCATGTTTTATTCCTTGAAAAAATAGAATGAGATGCGGCTACGACCTGTATCCACAAACTCTGTTAGAAATCAGATATTCCCCGTCGTTGAAAACCATTTTTGCATCGTCTCGGAATCTTCCTGCGTGTCCACACCGGGCATCGGCAAATGTTCTGAAATAAGCACGCTGATGCGAAAACCGTACCATAGCGCACGCAACTGTTCCAGCGCTTCAAAATGCTCTAAAGGCGAGGGTTTTAGCTGGGCATAGGCGCGTAAAAACCGCGCTCGATAGGCGTAAAGTCCAATATGTCGGTAGGCCGGAAAGTCTCGCGGCAAGGATTCTTTGCCACGAGACGGCGAAAAATGATCGCGCGCATACGGAATCGGCGCGCGTGAAAAATACAACGCGTCACCCCCCGCCTTGCAGACCACTTTAACGATGTTCGGATTAAAGAAATCTGCCGGATTGCTGATTGAATGGCCGACAGTAGCTATATCTGCGCCACTTTCGACAAGCTGACGCGCCGTTTGGGTGATGAGTTCGGGATCAATCCGGGGTTCGTCACCTTGCACATTAACGACAATCGTCTCGTCATCCCAGGCGCGCCGTTCAACGACTTCCGCCAACCGATCCGTACCACTCGGATGATCGGCGCGGGTCATTAACACCGAAAACCCGTGTTGTTCTGCTGCCAGCCGCACCGCCTCGTGGTCAGTGGCGATCCAAATTTCTTCGGCCCCGGAAAGTGCCGCGCGCTCGGCTACTCGAACGACCATTGGTTTGCCGCCGAGATCAAGCAGGGGCTTGCCCGGTAGCCGCGTAGAGGCGTAGCGGGCGGGAACGACTACCTTGAATCGGGGAATCGAAGCGGGCATCAAGCCTCTCCGGGGTTAATCTGTCGCGCCTGATCTTCAAGCATCACCGGGATGTCGTCGCGTATTGGAAACGCCAGTTTGCACGGTTTGCACACCAGTTCTGCGTCAGCCTTGCGGTATTCAAGATTGGCCTTACAAATCGGGCAGACAAGAATATCAAGCAAGCGTGCGTCCATCGAGTTTCTCCAAAATTATAGTGAGCAAGGAACGTCCATCGGATAAGGCATCAAGCTGAGCTTCTACCGGCAACAACCAAGCTTCGCTCATCACCAGACCGTAACATTTTACTGCATCCTTCTCCGTCATCAGCAACACGCCATCGTGTGCAAATGCTAGGTCAACGGCATGATAACGGTGATGATCGGGAAAAGGATGGGCCTCGAATACCAACCCGAGCGCTTCAAGTTGGGCAAAAAATCGGGTGGGGTTCCCTATTCCGGCCAGCGCATAAAGACGCTTCCCCTGCAAATCATCGGTCGAACACGTTTGACTCGTGTCACCCAGCCGATGAAATTTTTGCCCGATCAAGTGCATGGAAAAAGTCGGCACATTAACTGGAATGCTATCCCTCACGGCCATCGGCGTCGAATTCCATACTACGGCACTGACCTCAGACAAGCGCCGAAGCGGTTCACGTAACGGCCCGGCGGGCAGCATCTGTCGGTTGCCCGCCGCACGCGCATCAAAAACAGCGATTTCAACCGAACGTTGTAGACGGTAATGCTGCAAGCCATCATCGGAAATAATAATGTTGCACTCCGGGTGCGCGGCCAACAGAGCGTGACCAACGGCCACCCGGTCACGCCCGACAAACACCGGAACGCCGGTGCGCCGTGCCAATAGCAGCGGCTCATCACCCACCTGCGACGAAAGCGAATCGGAAGTCACCGATTGAATCGTCTGATTGGTGCCGCCATAGCCACGCGAGATGATCCCCGGTTGCCAACCTTGCTCGCGTAAACGCTCAAGTAACCCGAGTACCAAGGGCGTTTTACCGCTGCCACCGACCGTTAGATTGCCGACCACAATGACCGGCACCGGCAAACGAAAGGATTTCAGCACACCCATGCGATACAAAGCCCTTCGACACCAACTTATCGACAAATGTAACCAGGCGAAGGGCAGAAGAGGCCACAGTACAGGCGACATCCGCTGCTGGTACCATAAACGGGGTATGTATTGCGCGATGTCGGAGAGTCTCATTTCACGTTTTCACCGGCTGACGGCTCAATACCGTGAAAGAGATACGGAATAAAGCGCGTTAGCGGGGCGTTTGCGTCGCAAAAGAAATATGCGGATAACCCGCCGTCTGTGAAGCCTGCATGATATCGACCACGCTTTGGTGTGTTGCCTTGGCATCCGCATTGATAATGATCACCGGGTCTTTGGCGTCTCCTGCGGCTTTTTGTAGCGCTTCACTGATGGACTTTACATCAACAGCCGTTAAAGGTGATTTATTAACAAGCACCTGGCCGGTCGCCGTAACCGCTACATTGACTTCATTCGGTTGCTCGGCCTGTTGGCCTGAATCTGCCGTAGGTAGGTTGATTTCAAGTCCCGAAAACTTGGCGTAGGTGGTGGTCAGCATCAAGAAAATAATAATAACCAGTAACACATCAATGAGTGGAATCAGATTGATTTCAGGCTCATCATGCGTGCGTCCACGTTGAAAATTCATCGTCAGATCCTCAACCGGCGTTCAAACTTTGCGTTCGCCATGTAACACTTCAACCAATCGCACCGACTGCAGTTGCATCTCAAGGACAAAACTGGTCACTAACGCGCGGAAATGACGCCAGAAGATCATGCCTGGGATGGCAATAATCAAACCGAAACCGGTGTTGTAAAGCGCCACTGAAATACCATGAGCCAATTGCATCGGGTTTGTCCCGGTGGGCGACTGCGAACCGAAAATTTCGATCATGCCAACCACCGTACCGAATAGACCCATCAACGGGCTGATTGAGGCGATAGTCCCCAACGTTGTTAAGTAACGCTCGAGTTCATGGACAACCATGTTGCCGGCTTCCTCGATCGACTCACGCATGATTTCGCGCGAGCTGCCCACATTGCGCAAACCGGCTGCCAGAACGCACCCCAGTGGCGATTCGGCTTCGATACGGTTGAGCATCGCTTCGTTGGCACCCTGTTGCCGGTATTCGGCGATAACCCATTGCAACAAACCCGCCGGAAGAACTTTGGAACGACGTAAAGCCATCAGACGTTCAATAATTAAAGCGACAGCAATAATGGACGCGAACAGTAATGGCCAAATGGGCCAACCGGCCGCCAAAATGATAGAAAACACGCTTTCCCCTCAATAATTTCTACAGTCGGAGACTTTAGCTTGAGCCGGGGCTTGCGGCAAGCCCTGCGTTAAAGTAATCGTAATTTATTGTCCACAAAATCTGTGGACAACTCAGTGGATTAACCGTAAACCGAGACGCTAAGTCCCGCTAGATAAAGGGATTTTTACACCTTGCAGCAAAAATAGACAATATCATTAAACTCATTAAAATCAATTAGTTATAATAAAAGCTTGTAGGAACAAGGGCTTCAGGAGGTCATTGCTGAAAATTGCTCGAAAGGTGTGCATGATTTGACAAGGCGGTAGAATTAGCGCATGAAAGATATTCTTTACGCCAACGCCAGCATGGCGGCTGCCCCTTCTTCGGTTATCCCGGTTTCTATCCTTAACCGCTTGGCTCGCGAAAAACTCGAATTGGGATTTCCTCTGTGCTGGGTTTCCGGAGAAATTTCAAATTTGACTTATGCCAGTTCAGGCCATGTTTATTTTTCTCTGAAAGATGCCGCCGCCCAAGTCCGTTGCGTGATGTTTCGTAATCGCGCACAGCTATTGGGTTGGCGACTTGAAAACGGGCAGCACATCGAGGCTCGTGTATTGGTGACACTCTACGAAGCCCGCGGTGACTTTCAGCTTAATGTCGAAGCCGCACGAAAAGCCGGTCTGGGAAATCTTTATGAGTGCTTTTTACAACTTAAGAATAAACTCGAAAGTGAAGGACTTTTTTCCGACGCGAACAAACGTCCGTTGAATTCCTTTCCCCGGTGCATTGGTCTCGTCACGTCACCACAGGCGGCCGCGTTGAAAGATATGTTGAGTACGCTCAGACGCCGTGCTCCACATGTCAAAATTATTATTTATCCGACGCCCGTGCAAGGAGAGTCTGCGCCCGTGCACATCGCCAACGCCATTCATAGCGCCGGACAACGCCAAGAATGCGACGTTTTGATTCTCAGCCGTGGTGGCGGTAGCCTAGAGGATCTTTGGGCGTTTAATGACGAAGCATTGGCACGCACTATTCGCGCCAGTTCAATCCCAATAATTAGTGGCATTGGTCACGAGACCGATTTCACCATCGCCGACTTCGTTGCCGATCAACGTGCGCCAACACCGACGGCCGCGGCTGAACTGGCGGCACCGGAGGGAGCTGCACTGACCGCCACCTTAGCTGACTATCGTCGTGTGCTACGCCACCGAATTAGACAAAACATCGAACAGCGCAGCCAGTATCTTGACACCCTAGCGCATCGTTTGCTTCATCCAGCCCAAACGCTAGCGCAGCAACGCGAGCATTTGCTTAATCTGCAACGGCGTTTGGACAGCGGCTTACGGGAAAATAGCGCACACGGTCGCAACCAACTCGCCAACCTCTCCCGCCGCTTGATTCTGGCGCGACCCGACACGACGCTTCAGACCCGTCGCCTAGAAGCGGTAGCCTCTAAATTGCGCAGTCAATGGCTCAACCATCTGAACCATAAAAATGGCGATATCGCTCGACTCACCGCTAGCTTGACGCATCTAAATCCTGAAGCGGTGCTCGCGCGCGGGTACAGCATCGTCACTGATGCCGCTGGAACCATCCTGCGTGACTGTCACACGTTGGAACCAAACGACCTGATCGCGGTCAACTTTCACCGTGGACGTGTTGAGGCCAAAGTGAGCTCGACATGTCAGTATAAAAATCGTCCGCCCCGCTAAAGACAACGCACCGAGTAAGTCAAACCAAGGAGAAATAATGGAACATCAACTACCGCAACTGCCATTTGCCACCCATGCGCTAAGCCCCCACATGTCGCAAGAAACCTTTGAATTCCACTACGCCAAGCATCATCAGGCGTATGTCACCAATCTCAATAACCTGATCAAGGGCACCGAATACGAGTCACTCGATCTTGAAGCCATCGTCAAAAAAGCACCGGCGGGTGGCCTCTACAACAATGCCGCGCAGGTCTGGAATCATACTTTTTTCTGGAATTGCCTGAAGCCAAATGGTGGCGGCGCTCCGACTGGCGCATTGAGCGATGCGATTAATAAAAAATGGGGCACATTTGACGCCTTCAAAACAGCCTTCCAAACCTCAGCCGTCGGCAACTTCGGTTCAGCTTGGACTTGGCTCGTTAAGAAAACTGACGGGTCAGTGGATATCGTCAACATGGGTGCCGCCGGCACGCCCCTAACCACGGGAGACAAGCCCTTGCTGTGCATCGACGTATGGGAACACGCCTATTACATCGACTACCGTAATCAGCGCCCTAAATTTGTTGAAACCTTCCTGAACAACCTTGCCAACTGGAGTTTTGCCGAGCGCAATTTTGCCGCTTAACTGAACGTCGCTTGATCAAAGCCCGGTGCGATGCCTAGCGCCTGTCGGGCTTGACCAAGTCGGCTGCAAAATGCGGGAAGACGGCTCATTTTTCCCCGTATTTCGGCGCGAATAGAATAGCTATTCGCTTGAAATCCGTGAAAAACGGCGTTCGTCTCCCACATTTTTCACTTCGACCCATCAAGCCCGACAGGCGGCTAGTGAGAATGAACGGTAAAAAAGAACCCCGGTGAAAATGGTAAAATCTGCGCCTGAATTTTCAAACTCTATTATCGAACGCTGACAAGGCGCTTAGAGGGATCAGCCGTTTATTGATCGCCGTCACGCTAAGGCAGCCTACACACGAGGTGAGTATGGCCGGACACTCCAAATGGGCAAATATCCAGCACCGCAAAGGGCGCCAGGATGAAAAACGTGGTGCTACTTTCTCCAAGATCGCCAAGGAAATCACCGTGGCTGCGAAGATGGGAGGCGGCGACATCGGTTTTAATCCGCGCTTGCGTCTGGCCGTCGATAAAGGCAAGGGCGTCAACATGCCCAAAGACAAAATCGACAATGCCATCAAAAAGGGCACCGGCGAATTGGAAGGTGTCGATTATGTCGAAATTCGCTATGAGGGTTATGGCATCGGTGGCGCGGCTCTAATGGTTGATTGCCTGACCGACAACCGTACCCGCACCGTCGCCGAAGTCCGGCACGCCTTTAATAAATACGGCGGCAACATGGGTAGCGATGGTTGCGTGGGTTTTATGTTTAAACACTGCGGCCAACTGCTGTTTGCTCCCGGGACCGACGAAGCGGCCTTGATGGACGCGGCGATTGAAGCCGGTGCCGACGATGTATTGACCCACGAGGATGGTTCAATCGAAATCATCACCCCGCCGTACGATTACCTGAGCATCAAAGAAGCGCTCGCAGCCAAAGGGCTGACGGCTGAGTTCGGGCAGGTTACGATGAAGGCCGAAAACGAGACGGAACTGTCCGGTGACGAGGCGGTAAAAATGCAGCGCCTAATTGACGTGCTCGAAAACCTCGACGATGTGCAAGAGGTTTACACCAATGTGGTGATCAACGCCTAATTTTTCACTACGCCCTTGAACGGTGCTGCGGCACCGTTTTTGCATGCTTCATAGACTCGGCCAGCATTATCCGTGATGGTCAAGTCCATTATGCACACAGAAGCCAGCCAACCAAGGCTTCAAGACCGTTTCTATTTGCGTTATTCATGGATAAATCTGACCGGGGCAATAGTCAGCGAAGAACAAAAGTCGGTTTGTAGCCAAGAGATTGCCTGATTTTTTCGGCGACTTTCTCGGCATCGCTGCGTGTTTGATATGGGCCGAGATGGACTCGATGCATTCCACCTCCCGGATTGATTTGGATCTCTTCACTTAGCCAGTCAAGTTCACGTGATAAATGCGAACGTAAGCTGGCGGCATTGTCGGCATTAGAAAAAGCCCCTAACTGAAGAAAGATTCCAGTCTGTACCGGCGAAGCCGGAGGCGTTAAGACGGAGGGTGCCGTAACGACACGTTGGGTTGCCAGTGAGGTGATGGGGTCACGCTCGACAGGCGATTGACTCGGCGCAGGAAGCGGTTTGGCCTGAGCATAGGCCATTGCTGTGCTGTCGTCCGGCAAAATGGCATCAACCTCAACCAGCGAACTGCCATTGTTGATGTAACCTAAGCGGTAAGCGGCGGCGTAAGAAAGGTCAATGATGCGGTCTGCATGAAACGGGCCGCGGTCTGTGACACGTACCACGACGGATTTACCGTTTCCAACATGGGTTATGCGGACATAAGAAGGAATCGCTAACGTGGGGTGAGCCGCCGTCATCGAAAACATGTCGTAAGGCTCACCAATAGACGTTTTTTGACCGTGGAATTT
>CAIWVX010000341.1 GCA_903916205.1 uncultured beta proteobacterium | reverse complement strand
TGACCAGTTGCACCGCATGGAAGTTGACGTTGAAAAAGGGGAGCACCTGACCGCGCCTCATGGTCAGGAAAATACAGAAATTGGTCGATTGGTCGACGACATTAATTCACTTTCCATGCGGTTGAATGTGGTTATCCGTCATGCCAAAGACCAGACTGATTTTTTAAGTGAAGCCAAGCTCAAAGACGACGTGCTGACTAAGCAACTGGCGGAGCAAAATGTGGCTCTCGCTCGTGCCATGCAAATTCAAGAAGAAGTTGAGCGCATCGCACGCCATGACCTGAAAACCCCCTTAAGTTCCATTGCCACGGTGCCTGCATTGCTGAGGCAAAACCGTGTGTTCACCGCTGAAGAAGAAGCGCTGCTGACTATTGTTGAAAGTTCTGCCAAACGGGTGTTGCGGATGGTGAGTCTGTCGCTCGATTTATTCCGTATGGAAGAAGGGCTTTATGTTTGCAACGTACAACCCGTCGACATTTCCTCACTCGTTGTTAATTTAAGCAAAGAATTATCTGAAGAAGCCAAAAACCGGGCCGTGACGTTCAAGTTTGTCGGAACAGAGCGGCCCGTGCATATTCGCGGGGAAGAAATTCTTTGTTATTCGATCTTGGCCAATCTATTAAAGAACGCCATCGAAGCCGTCCCCGCCAAGAGCGAAATTTTGATCACGCTGCTTGTCGACAAAAAAATATCGCTGAGTATCCATAACCCGAGCGCCGTGCCATTGTCCATTCGTGAGCACTTCTTTGAAAAATATGTTTCATCCGGAAAAACAGGCGGCACCGGATTGGGAACGTACTCGGCGCGTTTGATGGCACGAACTCAAGGCGGCGATCTGCACATGAAAACATCGGACGCTGACGGCACGACACTTACCCTGGAGTTGAATGAATGGAAGGGTAAAGTGCTTTCATCCTTGAATGAAAATAAAAACACTTTCACCGCCTACAGTTCGAGGGCGCAGTTGCCCTCACTACGGGTGCTGATTGTCGATGATGATCCAAATAACACCTTGATAATGAAAATGCTTCTTCCAAGCCCGCCGCTCGTTGTGTCGACCGCGGGCAACGGATTAGAAGCCCTTCAATCGTGTGAGAAAATGAGGCCGGACATCATTTTCATGGATCTCGAAATGCCGGTTATGAATGGCTACGAGGCAATAAAAAAAATCAGATTGTTGCAGATCAGCCAAAATGCAATGCCCTCGTTTGTTGTGGCGTTTTCGGCACACGACGACGAAATGAGTCGAATGCGTAGCCTTAATTTGGGTTTTGATAAACACCTGAGCAAGCCGAGTTCTCAATCTGAAATATTTTCACTGATTACCGGCTGCGATTTACCCATCTATGAAAGCAAGCCACTGGCAGACAAACAAGTCGAGGCGGTGATCTGGATTGATCCCGACATCAAAGATATCATTCCCGGTTTTATTGAAAGCCGACAGGCGTTGTTACTCGATGCGGCGCAAATTATCGAAGAAAAAAATAGACCCAATTTGCGACAATTGATGCATAAACTAAAAGGCAGTTTTTTGCTCTATGGTTTCAAGTGGGCCGCCGAAGCCTGTCGTAAAATTGAAGACACGCACGAAACAATTGATTTTTTTACCGTCAAGGTGCAAATTGAAGCCATACAGCAACATCTGTTGAACGCCGAAATTCGCTTACGTGATCACTCCAGCTCAACTTACATGTAAAAACTTCAAGGAAAGTCTCATGGGAAAGAAAAAAGTTCTTATCGTCGATGATGACGACGCCGTTTTAGACCTGCTTAAAATAAAACTCGGTGACACCTACGAGTTGATTACAACCTCAGAGCCTCAGACCGCTTTAGAATTAGCCATCAATACCAAGCCTGATATCATTTTGTCCGATATTGTTATGCCGGTTCTGGATGGTGGCGATCTTTCAATTATGTTTCTCGAATGCGAAGCGACAAAGCATATTCCGTTTGTTTACATCACATCCGTCGTCAGCCCTCAGGAAGTCGCCAACTTTAACGGCTACGTCGGAGGCCGACGAGGCATAGCGAAATCCACACCAGCCAAAGAAATGATCAGCATGATTGGCAAAATACTAGAAGGTCAATCGTCTTTGTAGCAGGCCGTGGATTGTGGATTCGGCTTAGGGAATATCAAACTGCCGATTCGCCCGTCTCGCCGGTACGGATACGAACCACCTGTTCGACGGCCATGACAAATATTTTGCCGTCGCCGATCTTGCCGGTTCGCGCCGATTTAACAATGGCATCAATTGCTGTTTCGACTTCATGATCGGCCACCACGACTTCGATTTTTACTTTAGGTAAGAAATCAACGACGTATTCCGCGCCACGGTACAGTTCGGT
>CAIWVX010000340.1 GCA_903916205.1 uncultured beta proteobacterium | reverse complement strand
CCGCATTGCAAAGAAAGTTTTTCTATGGAACTTGGTGCGCGCAGGATTTATGGAATTTTCGCTTTCCGTTGGAAGTATCTGCAAGCATTCACGAATCATCAAGAAACCAGACTGGAAAAGCTTGAGGCCTGCGATAGCAACCGAATTCTGGATATGCCTTTTCGGCAATACATTGCGCCATATCCGTTCGTCAAGTCATACTCGGTTGATAGTCCCGACGACATTGCTTTGGTCGAGACCCACATGCAACTTGATCCACTTTGGGGTTCATATTGAAAGCATCAAGGTGGTAGGGCTGAAAGTTGGAATTGCTGGCTATGGTGTTGTTGGAAAGCGCCGAAGGCACTGCGTTGATCGAAACTCGAAGATGCGTGTTGTTGCAGTCTGCGACCGAATCTTTGAGACCGACGGTGCGCTGCCCGACGGCGTTCGGTACTATCGGGATTACAGAAGACTACTAGAGGAGGACTTGGATGTCTTAATCGTCTGCATGACGAATGACATCGCGCCAGAGGTTACCATCGCGGGACTGATGCGCAATCTGCATGTATTCTGCGAGAAGCCACCAGGCCGGGACGTTGACGATATAGCGAGGGTGATTAGCTGCGAAGCCATGCATCCGACTCTAAAACTGATGTACGGTTTCAATCATCGTTATCACGAGTCGGTTCAGGACGCTCTGTGCCTGATCCGGTCTGGTGAGATGGGGCGCATTATTAACATGCGCGGCGTTTACGGAAAATCCAAGCTAGTCACATTCAATCAACCGGACTGGCGAACCAAGCGAAAAATCGCTGGCGGTGGCGTGCTTCTCGATCAGGGAATCCATATGGTAGATCTAATGCGGCTTTTTGCCGGGGAATTCACCGAAATTCAAAGTTTCATTTCCAATAGCCATTGGGGCTACGACGTGGAAGACAACGCCTATGCGTTGATGCGTACCTCCGACGGAATCGTCGGGATGCTTAATTCATCGGCAACACAATGGCGGCACCGGTTTAATCTGGATATCAATCTCGACAAAGGGAGCATCATTCTCGGAGGAATTCTGTCGGGTTCCAAAAGCTACGGGGCAGAAACGCTAACGGTCGTAACAGCCGATCCAGACGCTGACAACGGGGACCCCAAAGAACAAGTCACCCGCTACAACCGAGATCCATCCTGGGATCGAGAAATTACATCGTTTGTAGATTCCATTGTCAATTGCAAACCGGTCGTCAGCGGCTCGTCTAACGATGCGCTCCAGACCATGAAGCTTGTTTACAAGATTTACCACGCCGATCCTGTTTGGCGGGATAAATATCAGATTCCCAATCCCGACGAATCCAACCCATGAACAATATTGATCGTTTCTTTACCCGTGACGCAGCAAGCTTCGCGAATTCCTACCTAAATTACTTGGCTGATGTGCTCAAGGCAATTGATGTCACGGAGATCACCCGCTTCGTTCAAACCTTGCTAGATGCGCGTGAGCGCGGTGCGACGGTATTTTTCATCGGGAATGGCGGTAGCGCGTCGACAGCAAGTCACTTTGCCAACGATTTGTCCATTGGCACAAACTCTTATGAAAAGCCGTTTCGCGCCATCAGCCTCACCGACAATCAGGCCATCATTACCGCTGTTGGTAATGACTTTGGGTACCAAGACATCTTTTTGCGCCAATTACAAGTCCTCGGTAGATCGGGCGATGTCGTTGTCGCTATCTCGGCCTCCGGAAACTCGCCAAATCTTCTGGCTGCCTTTGAATACGCAAGAACTGCAGGCATCAAGACGGTTGCTATTACCGCCTTTAATGGTGGAAAAATGAAACCCATAGCCGATGAGGGTATACACGTCCGGACGGGGCCAATGGAATATGGCCCGGCTGAGGACGCGCACATGGTACTGGACCATTTGGTTGGTGCTTATTTGATGCGTTTACTCAAGGCCGGTTGAATGGTCCAAATGCGTTTCGGTAATAGAAAAGTATTCGTCACGGGTGCGTCTCGTGGGTAGATGTTTTTTAATAATTATCCGAGAAGGATTTTTTGAAATGTTGCGCTATATTTAGTTTTTGAATCGCCGATTTAAAATTGGACTGATTCCCATGGGCGGCTGCAAGAAT